>JBFEJM010000352.1:0-3106 GCA_041553175.1 Gammaproteobacteria bacterium
GAGCAGAAGAAGATAATGGGTTTGTCCGTTGGCAGTTCGTCTATTTGATCCTCGATGTCAGTCACCGCCATGACGACGGCCTTGGCGAAGGTTCCGTCCGCTGCCACTTCTTCCGGATCACGCACGTCGTACCAGTGGAAACTATCCACGTCTCCCGAGATCAACTTGTTGAACGAGGCGATAGTGATAATGCCTTCTTCATCGCCGGTTTCCACCGCGGACGCAGCGGCTTTCGCCGGCGCGTCAGCCGCGCCGTATGCCGCCTTCCACGCCGGATAGCCGGCCTGGAACAGCTTGACGTCGGTGTAGCCTTTCGCGACCGCTTGCGCGGCGGACTTGGCGCTCAGGTTACATTCGTAGCCACCGCAATAGTAGATGAGCTCGGTGCCTTTATCGGCCGGCAACAGGTCCAGCCTGTCCTCGAACTCGGTGTTGGAAATGTTGATCGCGCCCGGTACGTGGCCCTGCTTGAATTTGCGTGCGGGTCGTGCGTCGATGATAACCGCACCGGACTTACTGTCGATCTGCTTCTTGACGTAGGCCTCACTCACCCCGACGATGTTTCCGGCCTTCTTCCAGTCGGGATAACCGGCGGCGTACACCTTCACGTTCGTGTAGCCCAACGCCTCGGCCTTGGCGGCGGATTTTTCGCTGAGATTGCAGTCCAGACCGCCGCAGTAGAAGATCAGCAGCGTGGACTTGTCTTTGGGCAGCAGGTCGGTGTGTTTGTCGAACTGACTGTCGGAAATGTTTATTGCCGGGACGATGTGGCCGCTGTCATATTTCCGGGCCGGTCTGGAGTCTACGATCAGAACGCCGTCTTTCATCGGAACCGTGGCATATTGGCTCACGAACTCCCGGTCGACGATATTCTGCGCCTGTTCCGCAGGTTGCTGTTCCGCCTCCGCAGCGGCGAAGTTCGCCGGCAGCAGCAGGAAACAGACCAACGCGGAGATAGTAAGTGAAAGTACCTGTTTCACCGCTATTACCTCCCGATGCGCGTAACGATTCGATAGAATCATCCCTGATCCGGAACTTGCTTACGGGATTTTAGAAGCCTTTTCCCTCCGCGTCAGCAATATACCGCGTCTCTATTTGACGCACGTCAACAAAGCATCCTGAAGTGATCAAAGGCTCAGAGTGAGGCACACCTTGATCTCTCCGCGCGATCTCTGCGTTAGGCTGAGTGTCTGAAAACAGGGGGAGAGAACAAATCTTCTTGATATTAGCGTTTATTTTTCTCTGACCGGGTTTATCTTATTCGCATGTTATTTCTTTTTTTCAACCTTCCGGCGAAGCTTCGATTCCCGCCGCTCCACCAAACGACGAACCCCGACCTGTGGTCGGGGTTCGTATTTTTAGATCGCGTCCAGTATCAACGGGAGAACGTGCAGATTCGGGGCACGTGTCACTCGACGATCACGCGCTCAATGGCAAGCATCTGCAGGCTGCCGATCAGTCCCATTGCATAGCCGATAGTCTCATTTTCGACCACATCCAGTGGGATATGCTGCGCGCCGACGGTCTCACTGATACGGGTACCATCGAGCCCTGACCAGTCGTGGCCATTGTGATATTCGACCCAGGCATGTCCGTAAGCCGCCACCGGCGCGTCCAGCGAGACATAGAGGCCGGTTATCGTGCGGGCCGCATAGCCGGACATACGCAGCAATGCGGTCAGCAGGACGGCATGTTCGGTGCAATCGCCGGCGCGCGACTTGGCCACCATCGACGCCACATCGAATCCGTGCGCGACGTTCTTGTCGACAATGTAGTCGTGCACAAATTGTTCGAGATCGTCGGGCGACGGTAGTTTTCCGTATTGTTGTTCGATGGGTCCGGCCAGGGCCTGCACCGCCGGTTCCGTATAATCGATCAGGAAACTGGCCGTCCGGTGACGATCATCGGCGGTCGGTGTGCGGGTGACAGGATAGGCGTTCAGGCTGAACGTGATACCTCCCTCGACGGTTTCCGGCTGATGGATCCAGCGACCGAGTTGCGTTCCCAGCGCGGCGGCGTTTTCGTGCATGATCCGGTAGCGCAGGCCAGCCGAACCGGTGGCGACGGCCCGGGCGTCCTCCACCCGGATCTGACCGAGAAAGAGCGTGTCATCGGCCGCGGCCGGCGATCCGCCCGTCAGGATCACCAGCGACAGCAGACCGGCATATACACGGAGCATGGGTTTACGGACTCAGGGCTGGCTGTTCACGTAGGTGCGCGACAACTGCAGGCTCAGTGGTCCGATATTGACTGCCAGGGACTTCTGCCCTTTGTCGTCGACCACGCCTGTCGCCTTCACGCCCGCGAACACCAATTCATACTCAGGTGATCCGTCCACGCGCGCACCGGTCGGGCTCACATCGAACGTGATTGTCTGCAATGGATTGGCGGACGGCACATACGCATCGATACTCAAGGTACGCGGCTGACCATCTGCCGAGTTCGCGGCCTGGACCATCGCGCGATGCTGGTAGTAGGGTCCGTACACCCGCGATTTGGCCTGCAGCGGTGCATCGATCTCTTTGCCCTGGAAGTTGCCCTCCACCTGATAGCCACCGCCCTCGACCTGGTCGAGTCGAATCGATAACTTGATCTCGCCGTTCTCGGCTTCGGCATAGCGTCCGCTGATCAGATCACCCTGCGTCGTTTCATAGGTCATGTCGAACTCGTCGTGCGCCATGACTTCATTGGCGGAACGCGGCAGGAGCACGGCAGTCTCAACTGTGCTCTCAATGTCGCCGTCGGAATCGAGTGCAGCCCGATTGATGGTGAAACCAATATTCATGTCCCGTAACCGCCACACCAGCACTTCCTCGTGCACGAAGGGTCCGCCGGGCTCATCCCGCAGCACCAGCGACTGCGCCAGCGAATCCACCATTCGACGGAAGGTCGCACTGTAGCCGGCCTCATCATGCAGGCAAGCGATCAGAGACGATTCAAACGGCATGACGATACCCTTCAGCACACCGGCGGCCTTCTGCTCGGTAAGGTAGAGCCGTTCCTGGGAAAGATAGGGCACCGCGCCAAATGTCCCCGCATCGATCTTGTAAATCTCTGTCCTGGGCATCGCGCTCAACGGCTCGTCGATCAGTTGGCTGAGCGTCGC
>JBFEJM010000353.1:0-3095 GCA_041553175.1 Gammaproteobacteria bacterium
GCGCGCGAGCGCACTGTCAGTCTGCAGAAAATGCTGCTGCTGCAGGATCCGTTCTACCGTGATTCCGAATGGCTGGCCTTCAATCGCCATGGCGGTGAGTTCGTCAGCGCACGTGAAGCACTGTTGCAGATGGAACTCAGTCCGGCTGAACGCGAACTGTTCGACGGCCCCAATGCCCTGGTAGCGTCTGCGGGTAGCGTGCAGCATGAAGTCGCAGAGTTGATTTTCCAGGGCCGCAGTCAGGATGCCCACGATCTCATGGTGAGCGAGGTGGTGCCGCTGCAGGACGGTGTTTTCAACGCCTTTTCGAACGTGATCGCCACGCAGGAAGCACAAGCCAAATCCGCGGCGGATCAGGTCGAGATCTGGTATGAACGCAGTCTTGCGGGAATGCTGATTCTCGCTCTGGGAGCTATTGTCGTTACGGTGTTCATTGTGCGCTACGTGATCAGGCACACGTCCACGTTCGAACTGCAGTTGCAGAACCAGAAAGAGCGCGCGGAAGTGACGCTGCACTCAATCGGCGACGGTGTTATTGTCGCCGACGCGCAGGGCAATATCGAACAGCTCAATGTTGTAGCAGAACATCTCCTGGAGATCAGCTCGGAGGAGGCGGTCGGAAAATCCCTGGCGGAGCAATTGTCGCTAGGCTATTTAGACAGTCATTCAAATCTGAAGAACCCCATCGAGCGTGCGTTGCATGATGGTGATGTCAGTCAATCGGACGGCGACAGCGTACTTGCCCGGCCCGATGGGCGCGAGCTTCCGGTTGAATTTACCGTTGCCCCCATCTTTGATACTGCCCGGAATATCAGCGGTGCGGTGCTGGTGTTTCGTGATGTCAGCGCAGCGCGGACACTGGCGCGACAACTTGAGCACCAGGCCCTCCACGACAGTCTGACCGGTCTGGTCAATCGCCGTGCAATCGAGACGCGCCTGAAACAGGCTCTTGCCGAATCCAGGCGTTACGCCGATGAGGAATATTGGCTCTGCTATATTGATCTGGATCAATTCAAGGTTATCAATGATACCTGTGGTCACATGGCAGGTGATGCGCTGCTGAAGCAGGTTGCCGAAATTCTGCAGCACGAAGTACGGGAGACAGACCTGGTAGCTCGCATGGGGGGAGATGAATTCGCCATCTTGTTGAAGCGATGCGGCAATGAAAACGTCAGGCAGGTCGTCGAGCGTATCCGCCAGAGTCTGGAAAGCCAGCGCTTCGCCTGGGATGGGAAGAGCTTCAATTGCACGGCGAGCATCGGTCTTGTCGCTCTGCAGCATGGCTATGGAAATCTCTACGATCTGTTGAGCGCCGCTGATTCCGCCTGTTATATGGCTAAAGAGCGGGGCCGTAACCGGACTTATACATATAAACGTGAAGATGACGCCATCGCCAAAATGGAAGGCGAAATGCAATGGGTGCACCGAATCAACCATGCATTGGAAGAAGGGCGTCTGGTTCTGTTTTATCAGTCAATATTTCCATTGTGTGGGCCAGTGGATAAATTCCGCTGCGAAGTCATGGTGCGAATGCTGGACGAGCGGGGCAACCTGGTTCCGCCTATGGCATTCATCCCGGCAGCAGAGCGCTACAATCGCATGATCGATATCGATCGCTGGGTGGTACGGAACGCCTTGGCCTTTTTTGCTGCCAGCGGCATGACTGACTACTCCGTGTCCATCAATCTTTCCGCACAGTCTTTGGGGAACGACGGATTCCATGAGTTTTTGCTGGAGGAGCTCAGCCGCCATGCCATAGACCCGCACTCGATCTGCTTTGAGATTACGGAAACGTCTGCCATCGCCAATCTGTCCCGTGCGCTGTCTCTGATGACCAGCCTGAAGGCCAAGGGCTGCAGATTCTCTTTGGACGACTTCGGCAGTGGGCTAAGTTCGTTCGGATATCTCAAAAATCTGCCGGTGGACTATCTTAAGATCGATGGCAGTTTCGTACGCGATATTCTGGATGATCCTATCGATCGTGCCCTGGTGGAGGCCATTAATCAGGTCGGACATATTCTCGGTATGCGAACAATTGCGGAGTACGTCGAAAATGATGAGATCCGCGCGGTGTTGGAGCAGATCGGCGTCGATTACGGACAGGGTTACGGCCTGTCCAAACCGGCTCCGATAGCCGAACTGCTTGGCGCCGATATGACCCGCAGCCGTGAGGTAAGCGCCTGAGCCAAGTGCCCGATACAGAGGAAAAATATTCGTAAAATTAAAGGTATCGACTGTTTTGCCGATCAGACGGTCGGATACAATAGACGTTCGGCGCCAAAGGCGCAGCATTGAAGCACAGGATTGCTATGAACTCACCAAGTACCCCCCGCTCCGGTTCACTCTCGCCCCGGTTCAAGGAACTCCTGCAAGGGTGCCGTCAGATGGCGCGTGGCCATCTCGCGCCGCTGTTCATGTCGATGTTGGATAATGCCGATATCGCGTTGCTGGAATTCGCCGAGAGAGCGGAAAACAACGCCGCCCAGCTTAAGTTCTTTGATGCCATGGGTGAGCTGAAGAAGAAGCGACTGGAAGTTGAACAGGAATTTTTCAAGTCCGTCGACAACGGCTTCCGTGATTTCATCAATGGCGCTACCGGGGAAGAAGAGGGTGGTTCCGTCTTTGGCGATCTCAGCATGGCAAAACTTGCCCTGGTCGACAAACTCGAAGTTGAGGAATCCCTGCCCATCCTGAATATGGTGGGTAAGGCGAGAACCACTTTCAGTGATGTTCTCTATGGAATAAATCAACGCATGGCGGTCGTTAATGGCGGGTCGAAAATCACCGACGAACGGTTGCCGGGTGGGCCGGAGCAGCTGGCTCGCGCCGCCCGTGCGGCGTTCAGTCCGCTACGCATCGATGGCAAGACGAAAATGGTCGTATATATGGTGTTCGAGCGCTACGTCATGCGCGAGCTACAGGGATATTACGACGAATTCAATCGGCGGCTGATAAATTCCGGATTGTTGCCCAATCTCCGCTATGAAATCCGTAAGCAGCACGATCCACGTCCGGCCAAGTCCAACAAAGCTGCAAAGCCCGAAGAACAGAGTGCGATCGAAACCGATCAGACCGTCGGCGAGGAGACTTTCGAA
>JBFEJM010000354.1:0-3087 GCA_041553175.1 Gammaproteobacteria bacterium
GCACCCTGCTCGACCTCGCGCCGGGCGATACGGTCATCGTGGAAGTGCTCGACGGCAGCCAGCCCGTGCGCGAAGTCCCGCTGGTGGGACTGGTCAAGCAGTATGTCGGTGTCGGCGGCTACATGGATCTGCATGCGCTGAACCGCCTGCTGCGTGAGGATCGCGCGGTATCCGGCGCCTTTCTCGCCGTCGATGAACACTACCGGGAAGAGATTTATACGCGGCTCAAGGAGATTCCGCGTATCGCCAGTGTGCAGGTGCAGGAAAACGCCATCCGCAGTTATTACGAAAGCATCGGTGATCTGCTGCTGACCTATATGGCCTTCATCGGCGGGCTGGCCGGCGCCATCACCTTTGGCGTGGTCTACAACAGCGCGCGCATCACGCTGTCGGAACGCAGTCGCGAGCTGGCCAGTCTGCGCGTGCTCGGCTTCACCCGTGGCGAGATCGCCTACATTCTACTGGGCGAGCTTGCGCTGCTGATACTGGCCGCGATCCCGTTGGGTTTTCTGGTGGGATATGCAATGAGCGCCCATTTCGTCGCCAGCATTCACCAGGAACTGTTCCGCATACCCTTGATACTGGAACCGGACACCTATGCATTGTCCGCCGTCGTTATATTGGCCTCGGCGCTGATATCGGGACTGATCGTGCGGCGACGGCTGGATCGGCTGGATCTGATCGGGGTTCTGAAGACGAAGGAGTGATCGGATATTCAAGGATTAATTTTTACCGCAAAGGACACAATGGCGCGCGAAGGAATACAAATATATGCAGGGCGCATTAGACCAACGGTCGTAATGCGCCGAATGTGTTCATAGATGCGGCAGCATGTGCACAACATCTTCCGGCGCAATACGCTGCGCTATTGCGCCCTACGTTAGTTTGGTCGGCCGGTTGGGCGTAAAGGAGATATGTCATGGGTTTTAGATTGATTGATGTCTTTACTTTGCGCGCCTTCGCGTCCTTTGCGCTAGAATTATTTTAACTTCGGGAGAAAACACCACATGGCCTTGCGCCGACACTGGGGACTGATTCTCGCCGGACTGGCAATTATCGCGGCACTGGCGTGGGGGCTGATGCCGCAGCCGGTGCCGGTCGATGTGCGCGCCGCCCGGCAGGCACCCCTGCGTGTGACGGTCGAGGAGGAAGGTCGCACGCGCGTCATTGACCGCTATGTGATCTCGGCACCGGTTGCCGGCTTCGCCCGACGCGTTGAACTGCATGTCGGGGATGCCGTCGAACAGGGCCAGACACTGGTTGAATTGGAACCGCTGCGCTCCGAGGTCCTGGATCCGCGCAGCCGCGCCGAGGCCGAGGCACGCGTGGCCGCAGCGGATGCGGCCGTGCAGGCGGCCGAACAGAACGCGCGCGCAGCCGCCGCCGACGCCCAGATCGCGAAGAAGGAATATGAGCGACGCAAGGCCTTATGCATCGAAGACTGCATTTCCCGCGAAGAACGCGATCGCTCGGAAGCGGCGTGGAAACGTGCGGAAGCGACCCGCCGTTCGGCCAATTTCGCGGTTGATGTTGCACGGCATGAATTGGAGGCCGCGCAAACCATTCTGCAGCATTCCGCCGCGCGCGAAGCCGGTCAGGCGCCGGAACGGGTCGCCGTGCATGCCCCCGTTAGCGGACGTGTACTGCGCATTCAGCGCGAGAGCGAAGGCGTGGTCAGTGCCGGTCAGGCACTGATCGAAGTCGGCAATCCAGCCGCGCTCGAAGTTGAGATCGAAGTCCTGTCCGCCGATGCCGTGCGCCTGCAGCCGGGCATGGCAGTGGAATTTTCGCGCTGGGGCGGGCCCGATCCATTACGCGGCAGCGTGCGTGTGATCGAACCGACGGGCTTCACCAAGGTGTCGGCGCTGGGCGTGGAGGAACAGCGCGTGCTGGTCATCGCCGACATCACCTCACCCGCTGAATCCTGGTCACGCCTGGGCGATGGCTACCGGGTCGAGGCGAGTTTCATTCTATGGGAAGGCGAGGACGTGCTGCAGGTACCCTCCAGTTCCCTGTTCCGCCACGGCGAGGGCTGGGCCGTATTCGCCATCGACGGCGAGCGCGCCCGCGTGCAGGCGGTGCAGGTCGGTCACAACAACGGCTTCGCGGCACAGATCGAGGCGGGACTGAATGCCGGTGAACGCGTCATCGTGCATCCGAGTGATGCCGTCGATGACGCTACGCGGGTAACGCCGCGCTGAAAGAACAGCTGATTCTACGTCCGCTGCCCGGTCCGATGGCTGATGCGCACCACCCTGACCTGCGTCGGATCGACATCCAGAATCACATTCAACCGGGCATAACGCGAGCTGGCCCCAGGCCGTCTGTATCCCGTATCGACAATCTGCAGGATTCTGTTGTCCGCGCCCAACACCTCGATATGCAACGATCCCTTGATCGGCCCTCTGCGCAGCGGCACTCTGCGCACGACGCCACGCAGCTCAATCGAGGAATCGAATTGGGTCAGCGCGACAGGACCGATACCCGCAATGACGGAACTCTGCTTTTCGATTTCGATCTGCTGTGAATTTTCCAGGTCGTTAGCCGACACCGCGTTACCGGTAAGAGCAAACACCACCAATGCAGTGAAAATGTGTTTCATAATGTTCTCCATTCAGCCAATGATTCAATCCAGATGGCCGGCTGCCAGCACCGGCATAAGCCAGTAATGCATGCCACTGCCTTTGAACGCATGGCGTGCGTCGTCGATGATTTTCTTCGCCACGTCTTCTGACAGGTGGGTATGGAACATCACCTGCCGCCGCCGCCCGGCGACCTGTTCCGCCGCAGTGAGGGAATGCGCCGACGCACCATGGCCGCTGATGGCCATAGTGGAGAATCCATCGATGTCTTCGCGCTCCAACAGCCAGTCGACAACGGCGTTTTCGATGGAAGGAGTAACGATCAGTACCAGCAGGCATTGGCTCATATCAGGCTCCAGCGCCGTCGACGCCGAAGCGGCGATACAGCATCGGTAACAGAAAGAGGGTCAGCAGAGTCGATGACACCAGTCCGCCGATTACGACAATCGCCAGCGGCCGCTGGATTTCGGACCCGGGACCGGTGGCGAACAGCAGCGGTACCAGA
>JBFEJM010000355.1:0-3084 GCA_041553175.1 Gammaproteobacteria bacterium
GCCGCGGATGTCCTCAACACTCGACCGCTTGGGCAGCTGAGAAAATTGCTCGCGCAAACCCGCTGACGGGCAGCAGGCATCACCGGATTCGACTCTATTCCACCTTCACCGTATGGCGCTTGGCCGACACCCGCTTGGGCAGCGTCAGTTCCAGCAAGCCATCCTTGAACGCGGCCTTGGCCTTGTCGCTGTCCACGTCGCACGGCAGCGCCACGGTACGGGCGAAACTGCCCTCGGCTATTTCGCAGCGATAGTAGTCACCCTTCTCTTCCTTGCTTTCCTGCCGGGTCGAACCGCGAATGGTCACCGTGTTGTCGCTGACGGAAATATCGATGTCTTTCTTGTCGACACCGGCCAATTCCGCGCGGACGAGCACTTCCGACTCACGGTCGATCACATCAACCTTCGGCAACCGCCCTTCAAAGGGTGCCTGCATTTGTGACCAGCGCGGCCATTCCCACCGCGACGGACGTGGCCATGTCGCTGGAAAGGCGCTTTCAAACCAGCGTTCCATATCCTCAAAGGGTGTCATATAGGTGTGCAGCCCACCCTTTGGACCATTGCCAGAACCCTTCTGGATTTCAGTCTTGTGTTCCTTTGCCATGGCGAGCCTCCTGATACATCATTGAATGAACCCACTCCAGCGCTATTAAGTATAGAAAGGTTTTGACCGATTGTATGACCGGCAAGGCAGCGTTGAACGCATCGAAACCGATTGTAGGAACGACTGTTTCCGATGCTGCGTATTATCAATGCGGGAACTTGGACCGGCCGCAGGATACGTGATTCGCGATCCCGTCACGAGGGCAGCTTAGAGTTATACGCGGATGCAATATGTCTTCATAAAGCAGCTTGGAACATCATCAAATTCATCTATAGTCTTGTTCAGACGCATCATGACCACAAACACGTCACACAGCATTCGCTTTCGGCTCACCATGTCCGCCGAAGACTATCTCGCCTACTACCAGGGTCAGGCCAGGGACGTACTGGTTCGCGCCGAGGATGGCCGGTCGCTGCGTTTCCCTGCCGGCGCACTGCAGCCCTTTATCAGCCATTCCGGTATTCATGGCCGCTTTGAACTCTGTTTCGATCAGAACAGAAAACTGGTGGGTATAAAACGTATCGATGATTAACACTGCGCGGATCAGCCCTGCATTCTCTTTGGGCTCAGGCGTCCGGCACGGGACCGATGTTGATACCGATGGACAAACGCGTGCGCGAACTCCGATTTTCCGCCACCTCATGCAGAAGGGACGGCGCAAACAGAACCAGGCGACCTTCGCGGGGCGTGATCCGTATCTCATTCGAATCAGGCCGCAGAATGAGATCGCCCGAGGCGTCCGGGACGCTTATGTAGTACGCCGCCGACATCAGTTCATCGTCTTCTTCGTGACTGTGCAGCGAGGTCACGGCACCCGGCGGCATCAGATTGAACCAGAAGCCGGCGCGCAATTGCTCTACGTGACAGCGCAGCCGTTCAGCCGCCGCCTGTCGCGCGAAGCACAGAACGTCACTCACGACCGGGATGGAATCCAGCGGGATATAGAGGTTCTCGAAACGGCCATGGAAGAAATGGCTGCGGCGGACGGCGGGCGAATCGATCAGTCGGTCCAGTTCGCCAAGGATCTGGGGATTCAGCGCTGCGGCATTCGGGAACTCGTGAATGGAATAGAGCTGATCGTTCATGCGCCCCCACCGACGCCAGCCAGGATTCAGCGGGATATTTTGCCATAGCTGACCGATCAGACGTCCAGCATCAGCTTGAGCGGCTTGCGCATACGGGCGATCTTGCAGGCCTGCTCCGTAACCGTAGGGGAAAATCTGCTGCGCTAGAGCGAGGCGCAAATGACTCTCGAATTCTGCCCTCTTCAACTCCCTGAATTACACCGTAATAACGTTCATTCCGCTGCCTGCATTGTCGGAATTATTAACAAGCAGCGCGATTTTAGCAGATCTCATTTAACCCATTATTAAATATGAAGTTAATGAGGCCTTCGTACTGTGATACCGCTCGATAAATGTCGGAGTACTTTCCACATAGATCGAAACCCAACCAGTCGCATTTCTTTATCATACTGATAATACTGACTATTTATCACAAGGCATAGATCGTGCTTCAGTCCAATACATAAATTACAAGATTGAACCAAAAAAATAGTTGTACACCCTCTTTTTGGGATGTACACGCCGGAGAAAAGAATCATGATGACGAACGACCTTAGTCGAAAGATCTTGCTTGCGTGCATATCGCTGGGATTTGTTGTGACAACTGGCTTGGCCGGAAGCGCCGTGGCGATGACGCCCGATGACGGTACCCCCGCCAACGAAGACGTCTGCCTTGACCTGAAGAACTACACACCGGGCCTGTACGGTTTGTGCGTGGCCTACTGTGAAGCACAGGATCTGGATCTCGTCGGGGATAAAGAAACCCCCAACACCAAGATTCTGGCAAACTACCGCAAGAAGATGCGGGCGGGTGATCCCGATATGCCCTGCCTGCAGGCGCCCTGCCCGTGCTGGACCACGGCCCAGTTGGCCAATGTGGGAAGCACGATGACGCCGACCTGCGGCGTGAGCGCCACCAGCGCGCAGGTACGTGTACTGACACCGGAAATCAGTCAGCAGGCGACTGCAGATATATCGCGCAATGTGTGCCGATTTGTGGATACGACGACCACGCCGGTGACGTCGGTGCGGTTCTCGATCAGTGCCGAAGAGGCACAGACCTGTTACGATCAGATCGCGAATAAATGTACAGCGTTGGGCCAGTAACACATACTAGGTTTTAGCAACCGAAAAATATGATGAATACAAAAGAACATCTTGGAGGAGTCGCAATGCGTACCTTACCTAAAACAGCCGGTTCGTTGGCTGCCCTTGCGCTGGCCCTGAGCGTCGGTAGCGCCCAGGCAGCGCTGGTGAACTTCAGCGTTACGGGCGACGTTGTCTTTGGCAATACCGGTAACAATTTCGGCCTGCTCTCTGGCAGCACAATCACCGCCACGGGCACCTTCGACGATGAAGTCCTCAACATGGCGGGTGACGGTCTCGTCTCGTTTGCGTCAGGCAGCGGCAACAGCC
>JBFEJM010000356.1:0-3083 GCA_041553175.1 Gammaproteobacteria bacterium
CCGATCAGATAGACGGTAACGTCGATGGGGGGCGAAACGGTATTGCCGCTGACGGCAACCCGCAAGGGCTGCGCCACTTTACCCAGTTTTTCGCCAAGCGCTTCGGCGGTCGCCGTCACCGCTTGATGGATAGACTCCGGCTGCCAATCAGCCAGCGCGGAAAGCTTCTGGTGTAACTGCTCCAACGCCGGGCGGGTAGCGGCGGTAAGATTCTTCTGTGCGGCCTTGACATCGAACTCGCCAAATTCGCGGTAGAAAAAAGCGCTGTTGCTGGCCATTTCGACCAGTGTTTTGGCCCGCTCCTGTTGCGATTTGACGACATCCTGCAAGGGCGGCGCCGACGCCGGGTCGATGTCGAGTTTGCCGAGGTGATAACTCAGGTGGCGCGCCACATGTCCGGCATCGCTCTCTTTGATGTAATGCTGGTTGAGCCACAGCAATTTTTCGGTATTGAATGCAGAGGCCGCCTTATTGACATCCTTGACGTCGAACAGCTCGATCATCTGCTCGATTGAAAAAACCTCCTGGTCGCCATATGACCAGCCGAGGCGGACCAGGTAGTTCAGGAGCGCCTCGGGCAGGTAGCCCTCCTCGCGATACTGCATCACGCTGACCGCACCATGGCGTTTGGACAAACGCTTGCCGTCGGCACCGAGAATCATCGGCACATGCGCATAGATCGGCGGCTTTGCACCCAAGGCCTGCAGTATATTGATCTGACGCGGGGTGTTGTTCAGGTGATCATCACCACGAATGACATGCGTGATATCCATATCCGCATCGTCCACCACAACCGTCAGGTTATAGGTGGGCGAACCATCACTGCGCGCGATAATGAGATCATCGAGTTCGCTGTTCTGAAATGTCACGCGGCCGCGAATCAGGTAATCTACAACGACTTCACCCTCTTGCGGGTTACGGAAACGGATGACATAGGGAGCGTCCGCGGACGCCGGCGCCGCACCGTCGCGACAGTGGCCGTCATAGCGCGGTTTTTCCTTCGCCGCCATCTGTCCTTCGCGCAGTTTCTCCAGACGCTCCTTGCTGCAGTAACACTTATAGGCATGTCCGTCGTCGAGCAGTTGTTGAATGATCACGCCATAACGGTCAAAGCGCCTGGTCTGGTAGAACGGACCCTCGTCGTACTCCAGTCCGAGCCAGGTCATACCCTCCAGTATGGCGTTGACCGACTCCTCTGTGGACCGCTCCAGATCGGTGTCCTCAATTCTGAGAACGAACTGGCCACCGTGCTTGCGGGCATACAGCCAGGAAAACAACGCGGTGCGGGCACCACCAATGTGCAGATAGCCGGTCGGGCTGGGTGCGAAACGTGTACGTACGGTCATGTCGGTCATGCTTCCTGAGGCAGTGCGCGAGGCGCCGTATTGTAGCGGAAGCCGGGCCGATGTGCAGAGGAATCAGGGCAATGGGGGCGGAATCAGACCCGAGTTGGCCCGCAGGTAGGCCGTCACCCGCCTGCCGTTAAGACTGACATCCTGGACGCGCCAGCCGCGGCCGGTCCATGCAAAATGAAACAACATGCGGACACGGCCCACGCCATAACGCCAAATATCAAAACCGGCCAGGTAGGTATAGGGTCCGAGCCGACGCGGCAGGACCGGCCAGTACCGCACCGGCCGCTTGTCCAGCAGACCCGCCTCCTGGGCGATATGGGCGAACAGCCAGTCGCGCAGATCCCGCTGGAAGTGGCTGCGGGACAGGATATCCCGGGACCAGTAGCGGGGACCGGCGACGACAGCCGCCATGTGGCCGAAGTCAAAATGCCGCGCCGCCTGCTCCTCCATCAGGGTCAGAATGGTCGCGGGATCGTCGTTGTTCTCGGGTCCGAACCAGTCGCGCATCCAGTACAGACCGGTCTCGAACATATCCAGCGAGCTGGGCAGCTGACGGTAATTCGAATAGGGTATTGCCGAGCTGACGTTGGGCAGCCCGCCCAGCACAACCACCAGCAACATAGTCAGAAAGGTGCGCATTTTCCGCTCCCCTCCTCTACCGACACTTCTCAGCGCGCCCGGCTGAGAACCTCGCCGGATACAGGTTCCGGTTCCGCCTCGATCTTATGAAGCACGGGTGTATGACGATTACCGGACGGATCGGTAAAGCGATCATTCAGCGTTTGAACATGCAGGTCCGCATCCTTGATGATACGTTTCAGTCGACGCTTGCCACGTCCCGACCAGCCGACCGGATCGACTTCGAAAATACTGCGCCAGAAACGCGTATTCTTGCGTAGCGCACGCTGCATGCGACTCGCCTGAGTCTGCGGCAGTTCCTGCGCGAGTTGTTTCGCCAGTCGTCGCGCCGTCCAGCGGCGGATCAGAAAATGCACGAATAGCCAGAACACCACCGCAACGCCGGCTACCAGCGCAATTCCCTGATTGGTCTCCGTCAATATCTGGAACTCGGATAACATCATCGATCGAATATCCGGACGCCACATGCCGGCTCCGGCGACGGCTGCCAGGAGCATCACCAACGCGATACCCTCTGTGCGCAGGACCGCGCTACGCCAACGACGGATCAGTTCACGGATTGCAGGAATATGCTGCTCGGAGATTTCCTGTGCACGCTTCTGCAAGGCACCCAGAATCCGGTAAGCCCGTTCAACGCTCACGTGTTCGATGCGCTCGGTAATGTCACTCAGATCCTGATCGCGTTTCCATTCAAAGCGGCGGCGCACCGCTTCATTCTTGATGGGTAGTGCGACGTCGGGACTGTAGATGCAGTAGAAACGGCCGGCGGTCAGACCTTCACGTGCCAATGCCCGTTGCCAGGCACCGACCACTTCTTCCGGGTTGTCTTCGCGCGCGGTGGTGTCGATCTGATTCAGGATATAGAGAAACTTGCTGCTGTCCGAATGATCCACCGTATTGCGCACCAGATGGGCGAGCGTATCGCTCATGGCGCCCGGCTCCGGATGACGCGCGTCGAAGAACACCAGCACAAGATCGGACAAATCGATAACATGATTGGTCAGACGTAGAATCGCACTGCGCTGGGCGTCGGCGTCGAATCCGGGCGAGTCGATCAGAAAGATCAGCGGCAGGTTAAAGGCGTCGCAG
>JBFEJM010000357.1:0-3073 GCA_041553175.1 Gammaproteobacteria bacterium
CTCAGAGCACCCGTACCGGTTGTGCTGTGCACCGCTGCTGGCGGGCGAACTGGCGGCGGCGACCGCCGAAATACTGATGCGCTCCCGCTATACCGCCTTCGTACGCGGCGATGTCCCCTACCTGTTGCGGACCTGGCATGACCGAACCCGACCGGCCGCGCTGGATCTGACCGATCAGCCTGTATGGGAGAGACTGGTGATTGTGCGAACGGAGGCCGGTGCGGCCGACGATCGCGAGGGGCTGGTCGAATTCAAAGCCTATTTCCGGACCGGCGACCAATTGGCCTGTCTGCACGAGGCCAGCCGTTTCCTACGCGAACAGGAACAATGGTTTTATCTGGACGGTCAGCACAGGACCCATACCGAACCGACGCCTGGACGCAACGCACCCTGTCCCTGTGGCAGTGGCAGGAAATTCAAGCGCTGCTGCGGCCGCTGACCGGGTGGAACGTGACGCACCGGGTTCCGCAAGCGTCGACACATGCGAAAGGGCGGGTCTGGTGGAACAGGTGTGGAAACCCGCTTTTAGGCGGATTATTTGGTCCGCAGCGACTCAATCAGCTGTTCACGGTCAGTCGTGCGGGCAATCGCCACGCGAAGGCGATTGAAGGCCTCGGCGGCGACTTTGGGGTAGGAGCCGTAGGGCGTCATCTTGCCGTATTTCCAGCCGGCGGCTTTGAGCGCCTGGATTTTGAAGTCGTTGCCGCGGACGCCCGCACCACCGATTGCGATCAGGGTCGCCTCGATCTTCAGATGGGGTGGTTTCTCACCGCCGATGCGTGAAAAATCGTCTTCCTGCACTTCCGCGATATTGGTTTCCATGCGCTGCTGCCTTTCGCTGTGGTGAATACGAGTCCCCGCTGCACTGTAAGTTCAGGCTGAACGGTGTCGACTCTGGGTTAAATTCGGCCCTCATTGGGGAATCTTGAATCCGCCGAAGTCGATATCACCCAGCCTTCCGGTGGGTTTTGGGTCGGTTGTGACAGCCTTGCTAGAATCCGCCGACGCAATCTGCAGAACAGGGCAATCAAATAATGAAAATCAGCATCATAAGCGGCAGCCATCGCGAGCCTTCACAGAGTTACAAGGTCGCGCGGGTGATCGAACGCACGCTCGAAACGGAGGGCTTGTGTGACGAGACCTACCTGTTCAGTCTCGCCGGCAATCCGCTGCCCCTGTGGGACCAGGGCATCTGGGACGGTGACCCCAAGTGGAAAGCGCTGCTCGATCCGATATCCAAGGAACTCGACAGCAGCGACGCCTTCGTGGTGATCGCGCCGGAATGGCATGGCCAGGTGCCCGCGGGGCTGAAGAACTTTTTTCTGCTCTGGGGCAAGGGTGAGCTGGCGCACAAGCCCGCACTGATCGTTACCGTGTCTTCCGGTGACGGCGGCGCCTACCCGGTGGCGGAATTGCGCATGAGCAGTTACAAGAACAACCGCATCTGCTACATCCCCGAGCAGATCATCGTGCGCAATGTCGAAAAAATCCTCAACGACGACCCCGCCATGAACAACGAAAGCGCCGATAGCTATTTCCGTGACCGTATCCGTTACGCGCTGACCCAATTGAAGGAATACGGACTGGCGCTGCGCCAGGTACGGGCGAGCGGGGCGACGGACCGGTCGGTGTACAAAAACGGTATGTGATTGCGCTGTTGGTCTGCCGTCGGCAAGGCGGCATGTTGGGTTTTAACACTATCGTTTATCGGTACTGCCTTCAGACCGTTTGACCGACAGGATTGGCGCGTTTCCAGGTCGACTTCACTGAGTTCCATAGATCGATACGAATCTGCCCGGCGTTGCTGACAATATCGAATGCATAACAGGTCAGCGCGCTGATGACGAACATTTCTCCGCCGTCCTCGATCATGGCGAGCACCGGCGAGAGTGCAGACTCTTTGAAGTGAGCGATTACATGCAGGGTGTCCACGCCAACTGCGAAAATTGCCAGCACGCAAAGCAGGCAGAGAATATCGCGCGATACTTGACGGGCGCGGGGTTCGCCGCGCCATAGCGCATAAGCGACCACACCGATTGTCAGGCTGCCGATAAACGCCGCAAATAAAATCTCGCCAAGGTCGTCCGGCCTCAGGCCGGCAATGGCAGGGAGCGCGAAGCGTTCGCCCAGCCAGAAACCGGTTTTCTCGTGAATCTGTGTGGCATCGTCCAGCAACAGGAAAGCAAAAAGGATTGTCCAGCTGATGAGTACTTTAATACGCGTCTGCAGGAATGCCGTTGCCAGGCAGGCGACGATCCAGATCAGTTTGATGTACTGATACACTTCCGCTAGGCCATGATCGGCCTCGATCGAATATTTTCTGTTGCCTAGCCAGGGTGTCCAGACATGGATCGTATGGATCAGAATAAAGGCCAGATCGATACATAGCAGGAGTGACAAGAAGGTAAGTGTGGCAGTGTAATTCGCGGGCACTTTCATGAGTAGGGCCTTATGTTTGCTCTACCCACTGATGGTTGAGCTTCGGAATCGGCTGATGTCAGATATCATCGGCGGACTGGTTCCGTGCTTTATAACACAATTACCATTGGCGCCTGAGGCGAATCTGTGAGGTTTACTGCGACCCTGCCGTGCTCCGCTCAATGTCTTCGCTGACCTCCAGCCAGCGCTCCTCGCAGCTGGCGAGGTCTTTATCCAGCGCGGCTTTTTCCTGCAATAGTTTCTGCAGGCGCGCTTTTTCGGCGGCTTCGTACAGTGCGCTGTCGCTCAGGGCGGACTCCAGTTCCTTCTGTCTTGTCTGAAACCGATCCAGTTTTTCCTCCAGCTTGCGCAGCTCGTTACGCAGCGGCTGCAGGCGCTGACGCTGTGCGGCCTCCTGTCGCTTTCGGTCGCGGCGTGCGGCGGCGCTATGCGGTGTCTTGTCGTCCGCGAGTGAGTCTCCGCTGCCACGCTCCTGTTGCTCGAGCCAGACACGGTAATCGTCGAGATCACCGGCAAAGGGCTGCGCCTTGCCGTCCGCTACGAGCAGGAAGCTGTCGCTGACAGTGCGCAGCAGGTGGCGATCGTGTGAGACCAGCACCATGGCGCCGCTGTAATCCTGCAGCGCGAGTTCCAG
>JBFEJM010000358.1:0-3065 GCA_041553175.1 Gammaproteobacteria bacterium
GCGGGATCTGGTCGCGCCGTTCCCGCAGGTCTCGGTCTCCGTCGGGGTACATCCGACCGATGGTGAGGGACAGATCCCGGACGTCGATGAACTGGTCAAGTTGGGTCAGGATCCTCAGGTGGTAGCGATAGGGGAGACCGGCCTGGATTACTTCTATGGCAGCGATCAGAAGAACATCCAACAGCGTCAGTTCCGCCATCATATACAGGCCGCCCGTCAGGTCGGCAAACCCCTTATCGTGCATACCCGGGATGCTCGCAAAGATACGATAGCCATCCTGCGGGAAGAGGGCGCTGCGCAAGCTGGTGGCGTTCTGCATTGCTTTACGGAAGACTGGGATACCGCCCGGCGGGCACTGGATCTCGGTTTCTATATCTCATTTTCCGGCATTGTCACTTTTCGGAATGCGGATGCTCTGCGTGAGGTCGCAAAAAGGGTGCCGCCGGATCGCGTACTCGTCGAAACCGATTCACCTTATCTCGCGCCCGTGCCCAAAAGAGGTAAATCCAATCAGCCGGCATACGTACGCTATGTCGCTGAGCACCTCGCCGAGGTGCGGAGCGAGACCTTTGAGGATCTGGCCCAGCGCACTACCGATAATTATTTTCGGTTGTTCGGCGGAGCGCCTGGCGAAACCGGGTAAAGTCGAACCCGATTCGGTCGCTATTCCTCTAACCGGCTACAAGAACCGGTGGATTTGGATTTCCCTTCCCTCGAGGACAGCAGGTTTCCCAGGATGGTCATGTGTCCAGAGCAAATACCCTGGTGTATTTGCATGGACATCGATTACGTTATCACAATAGGTGATCATGTATGGAAAGGCGCAAACATCCGCGAAACAGCGCTGCCGTTAAAGTACGTCTGAGAAGCCCGAATTTCGAGTGCAGAGGTTTTGTACGCGACGTCAGTACCCGAGGTGTATTTGTTGAACTGGACGCCGGCCAGATAAACATACCCGACCGCGTACTGCAGCTGCATTTCGAAATTGATACCGGAGAACAGGTCTTGTCCCGGCGGATCAAGGGACGAACCGTACGCCATGAGAACGATGGGCTGGCAATCCGATTTTCCGAGCACGATATTCTCTGCCGTGCGGTCATACAGGAACTGATCTACTTTATGCGCCTGTATCATTCTGAACCGCTACTGATCACTAAAGCGGTACATGCTGCAAGGCCAGCTGCTGGATAGTCTTTAAGAACAAGTTTATCGATAACCGGCCTAGCTTGACGATGCCGAGACCGGGCGGGGTCGCCGTTGTTCGTCTATTGCGACATAGGTAACCCTGGCCTCCGTGACTTTCAGATGTTGAATTCCCTCCCGATCACGCTCCGCAAAGATTTCGACATCGACCGTTATTGATGTCCTGCCCACGCGCACAACCTCCGCATAGCAGCTGACCAGATCCCCCACAAATACCGGTTCATGGAACTGAATCGAATCGACGGCGACAGTGACGACCCGACCTTTGGCCAGTCGATAGGCCACAATGCTGCCGGCGATGTCGACCTGAGCCATAATCCAACCACCGAAAATATCACCACCGGCGTTGGTGTCGGCGGGTCGAGCGACTACGCGAATGGCGGGTTGACGGTTATCTAACTGTTTATCCATCCCTGTAAGACTCTAGTGCCCTTCGTACAGTTGCGTTACACGGTCCTGGTAATATTCCAGAATGCGGTTACGGCGAAGCTTCATGGTTGGCGTGATCAGACCGTCATCGACTGTCCAGGGATCAATGGAACACGAGACCCGGCGAATCTGTGCGTAGCCTGGGAATTCCCGAATACGTGCGGAGATTCTGTCCAGGACGGCAGCACATACGCGCTCATCCTGAATTGCGTTCGGATCATCCGGATCCAGCCCTAGGCGCCGCGCCTCAAGCGGCCATTGGTCGCCGTTAAATACAATCAGTGCACTCAGATAGGGGCGGTTGTCCCCTATGACCATCACCTGCTCAAACAAGGAATCCATAGCGATCGCCATTTCCATGTCCGCCGGCGGTACTTTCTCCCCGTTTGCCAGTACCAGGATTTCCTTCAATCGCCCGGTGATGTAAATGTGACCTTGATCGTCGATCCGTGACTGGTCACCCGTATGGAGCCAGCCTTCGCTGTCGATCATTTCAGCCGTTGCAGTTGGATTGTCCCAGTAACCGAGCATGATGCCCTGGCCGCGCACACACAATTCACTACCCTCACCGATGCGTACCTCGACGCCTTCCAATACAGTGCCGACACTTTCCGGCTGATTGTCTTCGAGCGTATTTGCAGCGATCACCGGGCTTGTCTCTGTCAGCCCATAGCCCTGTACCAACGGTAATCCAAGGCCAATGAACAATCGTGCAACTGCAGGAGAAAGTGGGGCGCCACCACAGACTGCGAACCGCATCCGCCCGCCAAGTTTGGCCATGACTTTTGATGCGACCAACGCGTTGAGCAAAGGCCAGACCAACATTCCGAGACTCGATGGTGCACGGCCTTGTTGATGTTCAAATCGCTGCCAGCCCACATCGACAGCCGTCATGAATAACTTCCGTGCCAACGGAGATTTATTCTCCAGTTGAGCGTGAATTTTGTTGTAGACTCGTTCGAAAATCCGTGGCACCGAAATAAGCACCGTCGGTCGTACAATCTGTAAATCCTCCGCCAGTTCCGGAATCGAACGGTTATAGGTAACAGTTGCACCGCACATCATCGGCAAATAGTAACCCGCTGTGCGTTCAAAAGTGTGCGATAGCGGCAGAAACGACAAGAACATATCAGTTGGATAAACGGTCACTTTCAACTGAGATGCATAGGTATTGAAGACTATATTGCGGTGACTCAACATCACCCCTTTGGGACGTCCTGTTGTACCAGAGGTATAGACGATAGTCGCCAATTCGTCTGGGCCGGCATCAGCGGACTGCAGCACCTGATTGCCTGCCGCTGGTAGCCAATCCGCTATTGCGCTCAGGCGCGCATCATTGGAATGTTTGATCGCCACGATACTCAAGATACGGACCAGAAATCCAAGTTGCTCGCGTACTGAATTCAGCTGATCCCAATGTTCAGCATCGCCGA
>JBFEJM010000359.1:0-3059 GCA_041553175.1 Gammaproteobacteria bacterium
CGGCCGGGGAATCTGGTCAGGCTGGCAGGCCCGACGGCCTAATCCTAACAGGACCGGGCCAAACGTCACGCACTGAATCGTGCCGCGGCATACGGCGGCCGAAGCTGGCCGAGTTGTGAAAATGTTCAAACATGCGCTGATAGAGGTCCGGCTAGAATGCGTGGTCGGCCCGCCCCCACCGGCACCGAGTAGAATGCAGATATGCGCATGAACCCCAGATCTGAATCCAGGAACGAGGAGAACCCGTGATCCGCACGTTATTGATCGCCGCGCTGTTCGGCATTGCCGTCAATGCCCAGGCAGCGACCCGTTATGTCAGCGACGAGCTGGAGATTGCCATGCGCTCCGGCACCAGCACCCAGCACCGCATCCTGCGCATGGTCCCGAGCGGCACGGCGCTGCAGGTGCTGGAAACTGACGAAGGGTCCGGTTATGCGCGCGTGAAGACACCCTCCGGCGCCGAGGGCTGGGTGCTCTCGCGCTTCCTCATGACCACGCCTTCAGCGCGCGATCGGCTGGCGGTGGCGGAAAAGAAGCTGGCCGAACTGGAAATCCAATCGCGCCAGCGCCAGACCAAGCTCAGCGAGACCAGCAAAGACAAGGAAGCCACCGAGCAGGAACTCGCCAGCATCAAGGCGGAGAACCAGAAGCTGGCCAAACAACTCTCGGATATCCAGCGCACCGCCTCCAGCGCTCTGGCCATCGACGCCGAGAACAAGGAACTCAAAAGCAGCATGATGCAGATGCAGCGTGAGCAGGACACCTTGCGGCAGGAAAACCAGGCCTTGCGCGACCGGACGGCACGGGACTGGTTCATGATCGGCGCCGGCGTGGTTATCGTCGGCATTATTCTCGGACTCATCCTGCCGCGCATCCGTCTGCGCAAGCGTTCCAGCTGGGATTCTCTGTAGGGATCGGGGTCCGGTGAGAAGGGGTCGGGGACGCGAGCTTTTCAAAGCACGCCTGACCCAGACACCCCTTCTCACCGATCCCTTCTCAACGATCCCGGTACAGCTTTTGCACTACCCTTACTGAAACACCGAATCGCGCCTGCATATCGGCGCCTAGCGGCATTTTGCCAGCACGGAGCACGGGAGAAGGCAGTTGGAACGCCAAGTCATCGACACCCATCACAAGGCCCTGGAGATCAATCTGGACAAGGGCCAGTACGGCACCATCGCCGAAATCGGCGCGGGCCAGGAAACGGCACGCTGGTTCTTCCGCGTCGGCGGCGCCGCCGGCACCGTCGCCAAGGCCATCTCGGCCTACGACATGAAATTCAGCGATGCGATCTACGGACCGGCACCGCGCTACGTCAGCCGCGAGCGCGTGGAGGCCATGATCGAACACGAATTCCGCCTGGTAGTGGAACGGCTGGATAAACACCGCGGCGAACAGTCGACTTTCTTCGCCTTCGCCAACACCGTGGCCGCGCGCAGCTTCACGCGCAAAGAGGACGGCCAGGGCTGGCTCGGCATCCGCTTTCAGGCGCACCCCCGCGCCGAGCCTTCGCAGATCATCATTCACGCGCATCTGATGGGCAAGAAAAGTCTGCAGGACCAGGAAACACTGGGCACGCTGGGCGTGAACCTGATCTATGGCGCGCTGTATCTGCACGACAACCCCGAAGCACTGATTGAATCACTAATCGATAATCTCTATCCCGAACTGGTAGAGATCGACATGATTGATTTTTCGGGCCCGGCCTTTGCGGGAATCGACAATCGGCTGATGGCGTTGCGTCTGGTGCAAAAGAACCTGGCCTCGGCCGCCATGTTCACCGCTGACGGGAAGGTCGTCTATCCGGCGGATGCGCTGTACAAGAAGGCGGTCCTGGTCGAACGCAGCCGCTTCCGCCCGCCGACTCATCTGAACATTCGTATGCTGGAGCAGGCGCGCCAGCAATTTATCGAAGGGCGGGAGGTCAGGGCCGAGGAAATCTGCGTTCTGTCCGAGATGACGCTGCACAACCTCATGGATGGCGGCGACATCGAAGCGCGCGACTTTCTTCACCGCACCGAAATACTCTGTGCCTTGGGCAAGAACGTACTGATCTCCAATCTGGGTGAATATTACCGCTTGGCCGCCTACCTGTTCCGCTATACCCAGCGCCCGATGGGCGTGGTGATGGGCGTCCCCACCCTGAAAGAAGTATTCGATGAAAAGTATTATACCGCTCTCCCGGGCGGCATCCTGGAGTCCTTTGGCCGGCTGTTCAAATACGATCTGCGTCTCTATGTGTGTCCCTGCCTGGATGACACCGGCGATGACATCACATCGATACAGAATTTTGCACCGGCCCCGCATCTACGTCATTTATATGCCTATCTGTATGACAACGGCTTCATCAAGGGACTGACCGGCATCGATTGCTCTCTGCTGAAGATCTTCTCGCATGAGGTGCTGCGCAAAATCCGTGCAGGCGAATCCGACTGGGATACACTGGTGCCGGACAAGGTCGCGGCGATGATCCGGGAAAAACACTTGTTCGGATGCGGCGACAGCTGCTGAGCAAAGAACAGATGAAAGAACCGGGATAGACGGGTATATTTGTTTGCGACGTGACACTGCGAGCCGCGACAGGGAATGAAAATAGACAGAACCGTCAACGTTATCGGCAATTGCTGCCCGACGCCTCTGATCGAGCTTGCGGACAACATGAAAGACATGCGCCGCGGTCAGATCGTGCAGATCATCGGTGACGATCCCATCTTTGAACGCGGCATGCGCGATTACTGCGAAGCCCGCGGACACTTGATCATGGATGTCAAAGTCAATAATAACGCCGTGACCATCACCATTCAGGTCTGACAACGAGACATCATGCCGGAACCGTCAACTCCACCTGAATCACAGCGTGGCACCATCATGCTGGTCAGCGGTGAATTCGACAAAGCGCTGCTTGCCTTTGAGCTGGCCACCGGCCTGACGGCAATGGGCATGGAAATCGATATGTGGTTCACCCTGTACGGCGTCAATTGTCTGAAGAGGAAACGCAGCCGCCTGTCCCTGAGCAGCTGGCTGCCACATCGGCGCGCTGCCGGGACCGGCCCCGGAGC
>JBFEJM010000360.1:0-3052 GCA_041553175.1 Gammaproteobacteria bacterium
AGGGCCCGGATTGCGTGTCCGCAATCGATGATAAAGCAGGTCAGGTGCTATGGCTGACGCAAATTCGGCCCGCCAGGTACGGGCAAGATTGGCCTGGAACACATCGCCGTCACGAATGTATTCCAACGTGCGCCGCACCATCGCGAGATAGTGCTCTGGGGGGTCTTCCGTCACCGCAGGGGGCTGAAACAGCGGTTCGACGAAGTCCGGTTCCGTCGCGGCCAGGACCATATCCAGATCGCGCTGCATGGCATCGATACGTTGTTCGTGACCGGTCTCGGCGATAAGCCACAGACAGTCTTCAGCATGATCGACAATCAGAGCGCAATGGAAACGGGTCGCGGAAGCGATCGGCGCTGCGGAATGACTTTTCGGCAGGCGCAGGCGCTGTTCGATCTGACCTGACAGTTCGTAACCGAGATACAGAAACCAGCCGCCCCGGAACGGCAGTTCCGCGGCCTGGTGCGACCAGTCGATCGCCTCGGCCGACCATTGCCGATCCAATTCGGCGAGGAACTGCTGTGTATGCCCCTCTCCGCCCGTCAAGCAGCCATCGGCGCCAAGGATCAGACTGTGCCCCGGAAACGCGAACAGGATGTCGTAACGGGCCTGTGGGCCGGGTGTGGCGCTTTGCAGAAGATGGGGATACCGAGCGGGGTCGAAGCGATGCAGACGCAGCGGATCGACAGTGCCGTCGATGCGGCTTACACAGTGATTGGTGTGTTTCGCGGTCGCCATGGCGTTAGCGGTGAACGCCGGCGTCGGGCTTACTGCAACCGACGCAGAACGATCGTGCCGTTGGTGCCGCCGAAGCCGAAAGAATTGGACAGCGCGACATCGATTTTCATCTCACGCGCGGCATTGGGCACATAGTCGAGATCGCAGTCCGGATCCGGCGTGGTGTAGTTGATGGTTGGCGGCGCGACCTGATCGCGGATCGCCAATGCGGTGAAGACCGCCTCGACGCCGCCCGCGGCACCCAACAGATGCCCGGTCATGGATTTGGTCGAACTCATCGCCACCCGTTTGGCATGATCGCCCAGGGCGGCTTTGGCAGCCATGGTTTCCGCCTTGTCACCCGCCGGGGTGGAGGTGCCATGGGCATTGATATAGTGCACGTCACCGGTATTGGCGCCGGCATCTCGCAATGCATTCAGCATGCAGCGCTTGGCGCCCTCACCGCCCTCTGACGGCTGGGTCATGTGGTGTGCATCGCCGCTCATGCCATAGCCGGCGACTTCGGCATAGATTTTCGCGCCACGCTTGCGTGCATGCTCGTATTCCTCCAGCACCAGCACGCCCGCTCCATCACCAAGCACAAATCCGTCACGCTCTTTGTCCCAGGGGCGGCTGGCGGTGGCGGGATCATCGTTGCGGGTGGACAACGCGCGCGCGGCGGCAAAACCGCCCAACCCCAATGGCGTCGTAGCCATTTCCGCGCCACCGGCGATCATCACGTCGGCGTCGCCATAGGCAATGATGCGCGCGGCATCGCCGATGTTATGCGTCCCGGTCGTACAGGCGGTGACAATCGCGATATTCGGCCCTTTCAAGCCGTGCATGATGGACAGATTGCCCGAAATCATATTGATGATGCTGGCGGGTACGAAAAACGGCGACACCTTGCGCGGACCGCCGTCCAGCAGCGCGCTGTGCTGCTTTTCGATCGTATGCAGCCCACCGATACCCGAACCGATGGCGACGCCGATGCGTTCGGCATTCGCTTCGGTCACCTCGAGGCCGGAATCGGCCAGCGCCTGACAACCCGCGGCGATACCGTAATGGACGAAGGGATCCATTTTCTTGATGTCTTTCGATGAGATGTACTGCGTGGCGTCAAAGCCCAGCACTGTTCCGCCGAAACGCACCGTAAAGGCCGAGGTATCGAATGTGTCGATGAGCCGAATACCGCCGCGCCCGGCCAGAATGTTGTCCCAGGCCTCTGCAACGTTATTGCCGACCGGCGAAATTATGCCCAATCCTGTAATGACGACGCGCCGCTTAGACAACTCTCTGTCCTCTTAACGATACCTGCATTCGATCCGGTCTGAATGTCAACCGAACCTAGAAAACGAAAAGGCCGCGACCACCTGCGTGGTCGCGGCTTTGAAACACCGGACCGAACCGAATCGATCCTAATGCGAATTGATGTAGTCGATCGCCTGCTGAACCGTGGTGATCTTCTCTGCTTCCTCATCGGGAATCTCGCACTCGAATTCTTCCTCGAGCGCCATCACCAGTTCGACCGTGTCCAGCGAGTCAGCGCCAAGATCATCAACAAAGGATGCCGCATTCGTGACTTCCTCTTCTTTGACACCCAGCTGTTCGACAACGATCTTCTTGACGCGTTCTTCGACGTTACTCATGACGAATATTTCCTCCAGAAACCAGGCCGCTAAGGCCGCGGCCGGTATTGTAGTGAAAAGCCTATAGCCATTCCAGCAAAAATCCGCCCAGCGGAATGCTCAGAGTATTGTTGAGCTTGGCTATATAACTCGTATTAATAACAACAACCTAAGAAACCTTCTTAAAATATTGATCAGGCCATGTGCATGCCGCCATTGACGTGCAATGTCTCACCGGTGATGTATCCCGCGCTGTCTGATGCCAAAAATGCCACGGCGTGGGCAATATCCTCGGCCGCGCCGAGACGTCCCAGAGGGATATTGGCCAGCAATGCAGTGCGTTGCTCCTCGGCCAATGCGCGGGTCATATCGGTGTCGATGAAACCCGGCGCGACCGTGTTGACCGTCACTCCGCGCGAACCCACTTCCCGTGCCAGCGATTTGGCGAAACCGATAATGCCGGCCTTGGCCGCCGCATAATTGGCCTGACCTGGATTGCCGGTCGCGCCCACCACCGAAGCGATATTGATGATGCGACCCTTGCGCGCCTTCATCATGCCGCGCATGCAGGCCTTGCTGAGGCGGAACACCGAACTCAGATTGGTGTTGATGACCGCATCCCAGTCGTCGTCCTTCATGCGCATCAACAGGGTATCCCGCGTAATGCCGGCATTGTTGACCAGGATGCCGACGCTGCCGAACTCAGC
>JBFEJM010000361.1:0-3022 GCA_041553175.1 Gammaproteobacteria bacterium
CACGCAGCTTGCCAACAGCATGGCCGACAGCATCCGCTCCAACATAACGGGATTCAACAGTGGCGCTTACGGCGGTACCGGGGCCGAGCACACGAGCTGCGAAACCAATGCCGGCTGCAGTCCCCAGGATATGGCAGAGCACGACCTGTTTCGGTGGGGGCAGGCACTCACTTTCCTTCCAGCCGGCCGAGGCGATCTCGCAGTCAATGCAGGTGTCGTCACCCTCACCATACGCTGGGACAACGACAACACCGGTGCTCTCGGTCTGGGCTGTGGTAATGACCACACCGTGGATCTGACCTGCCTTGCTATCGCATTCCAACCATGAAGAACTACGCCATGACTCATTCACGGATAACAGACATGCGCTCCCTGAACTTCTCGCAAAGAGGTCTTTCGTTGGTCGAGCTGATGGTGGCCGCTGTCATCGCCTTGTTGTTGCTGGTCGGCGTGGCAAACATTTTTATCGGCTCGCAACGCACCTACGCCGTCCAGGACGGTATGTCCCGACTGCAGGAAAATGCCCGCTTTACGCTTGACCGGCTGACGCAGGATATTGGCGCAGCGGGTTATTTGGGCTGCCTGGATTCGGGCGACGCCGACTATCCCGTTGTCAGCGACCTGGCGAACAAGGCGCCTGGCACAACCTACGATTTCAGCACCCCCGTATTCGGCCAGGACGGCGTTGGACCGAATACATCCGACACGCTGATCGTCCGTCGCGGCGGAGCCAGCGGCAGAATCTCGGTCACCACGCCAATGGCAACCAAACTGGATAACGTCCAGTTGGATAGCAGCAATCCCGCCTACGATCAATTGGAGCAGTTTGATGTCGTGGCCATTGGCGACTGCAACAACGTTTCCATTTTCATGATCACCAATGATCCGACCACAAGTGGCGGCGTTCTCGCGCACAGCCCGAGCATCGTAGCGTCCAGCGGCCCCAATCAGGGACAGTCCAATCTCACTGGCGATCTTCAGTTTATTTACGGTGCGCTGACCGCCTCGGTAGCGAATTCCTTCAAGCTTTCATCCACCACCTACCTGCTAGGCGCCAGCACCTCCGGCAATGGCAACTCACTTTATATAAACGACGTCACGGTGCCGGCTAACGAGCTTATCGAAGGCGTTGAGGATTTCCAGGTTACCTACGGCGTCAACACTGACAATATCCTTGGTGCAGACCGTTTCGTCGATGCAAATAATGTTACCGCCGGCGGCACCGACTGGAATGACGTCGTCGCCGTCCGCATCTTTATTCGACTGAACACAGTCGAAGCCGTTGAGGGCGTTCTCACCTCTAAGGATTTCGTTACCACAATACGTCTGCGCAACAGAGGAGAGACTATCTAATGTTGCCCGTCACCACGACTACCGGAATGAACATGCAGTACCGCCAACGGGGCGCCGCGCTCATCGTCAGCCTCATGATCCTTTTGATCATGACCATCATCGGCATTTCCGCCATGAGCACGACGACCATGGAAGAACGGATGTCCGACAACAACAAGCAGCGGCAGCTGGCATTCCAGGCCGCGGAAACCGCTTTGCGCACCGGCGAGGCATGGCTTGCCGCAAACATTAATCTGGTTACCGATCTGCAGGCGCAGTTTGTTGGCGCTAACGGACTTTATGCCGCGCGTCCCACAGTCGTTGGTGGAACGATCACAGCACCTGGATTCGACATTTATGACGAAAGCGCCTGGTCAGGCAATGGCGTCACGGTTACCACCACATTGATGCCCTATCAGCCGCCGCCGCGTTACATAATCGAGTACGTAGGCCGTGTCGGCCAACCCCCACTGGATTACACCCAACCGGATGTGCGGCAATATGGATTCCGCATCACCGCCATCGGCTGGGGCACGGATAGCGGTGCAAGATACATGGCGTGGAGTAACTTCCGCCGCAAACTGAACTAATACATCGATCGCATATTGAATCCGGGCATCACTCAAGTAAGCCTTGCCCATCGGGAGACTGCAATGTCCACGAACGCTTCGAACAAAACCGGCAACTCGTTACCCACTACTCTGCGGATGAGCGCACTGGCATCGGCTCTTTTTGGCCTGGCATCCGCCCCTGTGGGGGCAGCACCGGGATTGCTGTCCGAAAGCCCGCTGTTTCTGCAAAACTCAGTGCAGTCGAACATCTTCTTTATGGTGGACGACTCGGGCAGTATGGATTGGGAAATACTGAAGTCCCGGGGCGCCGAGATTGCCTATCCCAATGAGGGCACATTCCCGAACAGCGGCAATCTCGATATCACGCCCACGCGCACCGACCGGGACGAGATGCTCGAATCATGTGCGGGATATAATGTGATGTATTACGACCCTAACGTCACTTACACACCGTGGACCGGCGTCGATAACGCAGGCAATCCTTACCTGGATCAACCCATCAATGCTGCGCGCAATGACCCTTACAATCCCGGTGCCGGCACGACCAATCTTTTGAATTGGGACGGCGCCGATTATCCCGGCTACATGGTCTGGACCGATGACGGTGATGGTCTTTTCGAAGCGGGTGAATGCCCCGATCCAGGACTTCCCGGTTATAACTACACCGCCCAGTTCACACCGACGACCGCAATGTCGGCAACCGAGCGGACGAATTTCGCCAACTGGTTCAGTTATTACCGCAAACGCGAATTTGTCGCCAAACGTGCATTATCGGAAATCATTTCCGAATCCACGGCGCGCGTAGGCCTCGCCACATTGCATAACAATAACAATGTACTGACACGCGTGCAGGATGTGGATGATCTCACCACGCCCACAGACCCCGCCGCTTTAGCTAACAAGACGGCATTGTTGCGTAATCTTTTCCGTATCAATTCTACCGGCGGCACACCCTTGCGTAGCGCGCTGCTGAATGTCGGCCAATATTTCGAAAACGGCAACAGCTGGGGGCCCAGCCCGATTCTGCCGGAGTCCGATGGCGGCACCTGTCAACAGAACTTCGCGGTTGTGATGTCAGACGGCTACTGGAATGGCGACACCACCGCAACACTTGTCGG
>JBFEJM010000362.1:0-3021 GCA_041553175.1 Gammaproteobacteria bacterium
CAAATGTCAGACCCGGACAGCGATGGCAATTTCCATGCCGTGACAGGGATGGATGAGGCCGGTGATGGGCTGGCGGTGACGGAACAAAGCGTTACAGCAGTTAGCTACACCACGCCACACGGAATCGATCTCTTCGCCTGACCAGCGGCCCTGACTGACACGCTGTCCGCTAGATCGGGGCAGTGTCATATCGCTGTCAGTATGGGCAGACGCGGGTAAATATGTTAGCTTCGCAAGCGTCGAAAATAACAACAAATAATTACAATGGCCGGAGAGAAACGAGGCAAACGGAGGAAGACCGCGGAGGCCAGTCGAATGACTGCTGCGGGAGCGGCTGCGCGCGATAAACGCAAGGAGTTCCATTACGTTCTCCAACTCAGTCCCACTGATTCAAGAATCCTGCGCAAGTATCACGAACTCTTATCCCAGGGCGTTGCCGGTTTTGCGCAGGATTACTACGACTATCTGTTCGACAATCCCGCCACTGCCGATGTCCTGTACGCCTACGAGCGCGCCGGCGGCAATATCGGCGATCTGGTTCGCAGTCAACTTCAGCAGATGTTGCAACTGCTCAGTGCCGAACACGACGATGGCGTCAGCGAGGTTGGCCATCGCCACTATCTGAACAATGTCAAACCGGTCTGGGTCATGGGTGCGTATCGCCTGTTCCTGGATCACCTGCAGGAGCTGATCCAGAACGCGGCGGGTATTGAAGCGGATGACCGGCGGCAGCTGGAAACCGCGTTGGTCAAGCGCGTCTTTCTCGATATGGGACTTATGCTGCAGGGCTATTGGGAGAGTCAGCGCGATGTCCTGGATTCGGAGCGGCAGCGCGCATTGACCGACTATGACCGTGTTCAGCAGATGCTGGCCAATGTTCCGCAGATACTGTGGTCCTACGATGTACGCGATCAGGCGCTGCTCTACGTGAGCCCGATGCTGCATAAACTCTGTGCCGACGGTTCCCAGCAACCCATTCCGTATTTCGAACGCATCAACGTGGATGACCGCGAGAAGGTTATGGCGGCCTGGGCACTGGCGCTCGAGGGCGAAGCATCCGATGTGCAGGCGCGGGTCAATCTCGGCGGCAATGCCGAACGCTGGTGCAGCATGCGCTTTCAACCTCAACGCAGTGGTCGACGACGGGCGCAGCGTATCGATGGCGTGCTGGAGGACATTACCGAAACGCACGATGCCATGGACGTGCTGGAGCATCAGGCGACGACCGATGAACTGACCGGATTGGCGAATCGCACACTCTGGTATGACCGGGTCAATCAGGCGCTGGCGAGCTCACGGCGCGAAGAAGGGCGTGAAGTCGTCCTGATGCTGCTCGATCTGGATCACTTCAAGATGATCAACGATGAGCTGGGACACGCCGTTGGCGACGACGTCCTGCGGCAGGTGGCCTATAGGCTCAAGACCGCACTGCGCGATTCCGATACGCTGGCCCGGCTTGGCGGCGATGAATTCGCGATCCTCATGCCGGCGGTTCCCAGTGGCGCGCAGGCAGGTGAACGTGTCGCCGCAAAGATTCTCGGTTGTTTCGAACATCCCTTCCACAGTGCTGATCGCGAACTCTTCGTGAATGCCTCGGTGGGTATCGCGATTCATCCGGAGCATGGAGAAGACGTCGAGGTGTTGCTGAGTCATGCGGATATCGCGATGTATGGCGCCAAACGCAGCGACGGCCATTATACGTTCTATAACGGTGCCGGTACCGGTAGCGACAGCGCCCATCAGATGCAGTTCTCCGGGCAGTTGCGCCATGCGTTGGATCGCAATGAATTCGAACTTCACTACCAGCCCAAGATCAATCTCCGTGACAGGCAGATTTGCGGTGTCGAGGCGTTGCTGCGCTGGCAGCATCCGCAACAGGGTCTGGTCGGGCCGCAACATTTCCTGCCTATCGCCGAACAGATCGGATTGATGGCGCCGATCACGAATTGGGTGCTGGTAACGGCGTTGCGTCAGTGCAAGGCGTGGGAGGAGCAGGGTATAAAGGTCCCGGTGTCGGTCAATGTATCGGCGCGTTCGTTCCAGAATCCGCGCCTGGTGGAGCGCATAGAAGCGGCACTGAAAGAGGCGGGGGTCGAGGGCGAATGCCTGGAGATCGAAATCACCGAGGATACCCTGATGGGGGATCTCGACCGTGGCACCGAGGTGTTGGATCGGCTGCACCGACTGGGTGTGGCGGTGGCGGTCGATGATTTCGGCACCGGCTATTCGTCTTTGTCCTACCACAAGCGGCTTCCGATCAACACTCTCAAAATCGACAACTCATTCCTGGTCGACATGGAACACAGCGGCAACGGCACCATGATCGTACGTTCAATCATCGATCTGGGCCACAATCTCGGTTTCCGGGTCGTGGCCGAGGGCGTCGAGGATCAGCACGCCTGGAATGTACTGACCAAACTGGGTTGTGATGCGGTGCAGGGATACCACATCAGTCATCCGCTGTCGGATACAAGGTTCGACGACTGGTTGCGTGATACCGCCGGCGACCGGCTCAGCTGACCGGCGCTGCCTTCGGCACCGGTTCCCATTGCCAACTTTCCGGCTGTCCCTTCCTCGAAATTTCCGTCAACTCCCTGGCGGCCCCGCAGAAAGTAAAAATAACTAGCTGACTTGAAAGAATAATAAATTCTTTGACGCCGTGGCACAGGTCTTGCTTTTCCAGAACTACAGCAGTCTGGGAGAGCGTTAGGCATGGCACAAGAAGATCTAGATCTCGACGTCGACGGTGGCGAAGCACCGGCCAAGAAATCCGGTTCCTTGAAGTGGATCATTATCGGCGTCGTGGGACTCCTCGTAGTCGGTGGCGCGACCTTCGCGGCACTGTACTTCGCAGGGATTATCGGTGGCGCGGATACGCCCGCCGAGGTTGCCGCCGCGGACGGAGCCAAAGCCGATGCCGGCAAGGATAAGGACGCCGCCGCTGCGGTGGCCAAGGCGCCCCCCGTCTATTTCCCGATGGAACCCCCGTTCGTCGTCAATTTCGGCGCCGATGCGGATGTC
>JBFEJM010000363.1:0-3005 GCA_041553175.1 Gammaproteobacteria bacterium
CAGGAGAGTCCTGACCTTTGCGCCGGCCGGGGCGCCGGCAACCTGCAGAGCGATCGTGCCCGGCGGCGCCGGATGCTGAGTGATGGTGGCGCCACCCTCCCGCCGAGCCGCCCTAAAGTTAACTCTGGACAGATCGATATGGCTGACTAATATTCCGCCACATAGCGCCAGCGTGCGTAACCCCAGTGAGTCTTCAACCCAGCGTCAGGTGAACATATGTCGGGATCAGCAAAACGAAAATCAGGGCTTTGGTTCGGCTATCTGGATGCCGGCGACAAGAGCACGGCCGTGCTCCGTGACGACCGACTGGACACCGGCAATCGAAAAACGATGTTCCTGTTCAATCTCGCCCGCGGCGCTCTGGTCGAATACACCCGCGAGATCGTCGAGCCGAAACTCCGTGAGCTTAAACCGACCGAAACCAAGCTGGCCGATGAGCTGGACGCGGCCTACGCCGAAGCACGGCGGGCGATCAAGGCGCAAACCCGTGCGCTGAATATCCCGGAAAAGGCCGCTCCGCCGCGCAAGGAAGCGGACACGCGCAACAGCGAGGTGGAGTTCGACGGCTTCATGGACAGTGACGACGAGGACGGCGCCTGGATCGACAGTCCCGAGGAAGAGGAATCCTGATCGACCCGACCTATGGATAGTGCAACCCTACTCGGCCTCGGCGCCGGCACGCTCACGACGGTCGCCTTCATTCCGCAGGTGCTCAAAACCTGGCGTACCCGCTCGGGCAATGACATTTCGCTGGGCATGTTCCTGCTGTTCAGCGCCGGCGTATTGATGTGGCTGCTTTATGGTTTCGCGATCAATTCACTCCCGGTCATTCTGGCCAATACGGTGACCCTGATGTTGTCATTGGCCATCCTGGTCATGAAGCTGCGCTTCCGGCGGCCACAGGCGGCGACCCGCGCATGAAATTCGGCACTTTGCCCATCGGCCAGCGGTTTCGCTGGCGGGATGCCGTCTATGTGAAAACCAGCCCCATCCTGGCGCTCGCAGAGGCCAGTGAAACGACCCAGATGGTACCCCGCTCTGCCACAGTTCATCCGCTGACGGAGGAACGCATGGCGGAAACGGAGCGCCCGTCGTCGGCCACCCTCGCGCAGGAAGTCGCCCTGGCCGCACTGAAAGGCTTTCACCAGGACAGCCTGAACCTGATCGAGAATCTCACCCCGGCGCTGACACCGGAGCAATTGGAACAGTTGCGTCGGGCTCTGGATGCCGCGCAGCGGCGGGCCATCACCGCACTGGGACTTCCTGTTCGGCGCTAGCCTCTATCTAGCCAAACCAGGGGGTACACGAAGGGCAGGCGGCGGCCTTGGCCGCGCGATCCGCCTTGAGTCTGACCACCCCGGCTTCGATGCCCTCCTTCCAGGCCAGCACAAACAGCTCCATCTCCGCGGCCAGTACGGCGGCCGAACCGGTCGCGTTGGCGGTACAGTGCACGTCTACCACGCCGGGGCGATCCGCCGGTGTGGTCAGGGTCCACTGCAGCGCGTGCTCCGTCCCGGGCAGGGTGAAACGCAGCCCATGGCGAATCACTTCGCGATGCACACGACAATCGTCACCCCATTGGCATGCAATACTGCCGCGCTCGCCGCGGTGCAGTACCAGACGGGTAATGGCCGGACACCAGTCGGCCATATTGTCGATGCGAATATGCCGCTGCAGTTCGACTGCCGGCAGACTCACGCTGGCCTGTGCGAATGACTCCATAGTGTTCGACCTCATCAAAATTGCGCGTAAACCGCCACACGCCCCAAGCGTATTCACAGGTTCACGAAAGGGCCCTGGGTGCAATCCTACCGATCACTTTACCGATAGCGCCTCGCGCGAATGGCGTAGCTGCTGATGGTTGACCAGATACTGGGCCATGACGATATCCATTTCCTGAATATGCTGCAGGGTCCAGGCCGGCAGAATACTGTCCACGTAAGTCCAAAGCGGCATGTGATCACGCTCGGACAGCCAGACATCCTCGACCGCCGCCGCCGTCGCCAATGCCCTGGCATGATCGGCACGATGCAGCGGATAGGACGGGAACGCGGACGCCCGCATTCGCGCTTCCTCGTCGGCGAAATGCGCGCGCATATGAATGAGCAGAGCCCGCAGCGCCACGTCGACCGCAACATGACTGTTGCTGTAACCGGCACGCCATGCGGATAGTTCCGCATTCAGGACCTTGACCCGCTCAATCTCTTCCAGGTGCACCCGGTGCAGCGCCTCGAGTGCGACTCTCGGAATGCTGCAATCTGTTTCCACTACGCCACCCCTGAAACCACCACCGCGGGTGACCCCCGTCATGTGTCAGTCTTATTGTCCGAGTTTTCATGCTACACCCCGTCGCCGGATAAACACCTGATCTCGATCAATCTGCACCGGTCACAGGCGCCGTTAAGGATCCGTTCAGTTTCACCCTGCTAGTCTGGTTCCAACACTCGGGACAGTCCCGGGGTCGATGCCACTAAGGAGACAGAACATGAACAATATCCAGCGAATTCTGATAGGTGTTGCCCTGAGCACGGCCACCCTGGCGGCGGCCCCCATGGCCTACGCGGACAAGTACGTGGTGAATAACCACTACTACGGCTCCAGTGACTATGACTACGACGATGACCACCGTCGCGGCCATGGCCACAATAAACACAAAAAACATAAGCATTGCCGTCACGAGACCGTGGTGAACAAGTATTACTACGAGGAACCGGTTCGCGAACGGGTAGTCGTTGTCCGCGAAGAGCCGCGCTACTACGAGGAACCGGCGCGTTATTACGACGATGAACCGCGCTATTACGGCGACGAACGGGCCTACTACGGCGGGCCGTCAAGTGGTGAATACCGTTCCGCCACCCCGACCATCGTCGGCGGCATAGTGGGTGGCCTGGTCGGGCACCAGATGGGCAAGGGGCGCGGCAAGGACATCGCGACGGTTGCCGGTGTCATTCTGGGTGGTTCCATCGGTCGCGATATGGGCTATCGCCAGTAAGTCGAAGCTGAAC
>JBFEJM010000364.1:0-3002 GCA_041553175.1 Gammaproteobacteria bacterium
ACCTGTTCGGATTACTGGCCTATCTGTTCCCGGTCATGGTCGGCTACAGCGGCTGGCTGGTCTTCCGCGGCAAAACCTCGGATGGCGACATCGATTACCGCACCCTGGCACTGCGCTGGTTGGGCTTTCTGCTTACGGTCGGCGCGGGTTGCGGCGTCGCGAGTATGCATTTCGATCTTGGCGCCGGAGTGTTGCCGCAGTCGGCCGGCGGCATTCTGGGCGATCTGGTCGGCGGTGGGCTGACACGCCCGTTCAGCCTGGTCGGCGCGACGCTCTTTCTGCTGGCCTTGTTTCTGGCCGGGATGACACTGTTCACCGGCCTGTCCTGGTTCTCGGTCATGGATCATACCGGGCGCTGGACCTTGCGCTTCCTGGCCTGGAGCCGCGCGCGCATCGCCTGGTTGCGTGAATACCTGGCGCTGCGTCGCATGCGCAAGGAACGCGAAGAGGTGGTGCAGGAGGAAAAGCGCAAAGTCGAAAAGCGACCGCCACCGCGGATCGAGCCGGTCATCAAGAAAGTGGAGGTCAGCGAGCGGGTCGAGAAGGAACGCCAGGTCCCCTTGTTCGATCCGCCGGCCGACTCCGAGCTGCCGCCCTTGGCGCTGCTGGATCCGGCCCGACCGAGCGAAGGCGGCTATTCCGAATCGGCCCTGGAGGCCATGTCGCGTGTGGTCGAGATGAAGCTGGCGGACTTCGGCGTCGAGGTGGAAGTGGTCGCGGTCAGCCCGGGGCCGGTCATCACGCGTTTTGAACTGCAGCCCGGTTCCGGTGTCAAGGTCAGTCAGATCAGCAATCTGGCCAAAGACCTGGCGCGGGCATTGTCGGCGATCAGCGTGCGCGTGGTGGAGGTGATACCGGGCAAGTCGGTGGTCGGCCTGGAAATCCCCAACGAGCAGCGCGAAATCGTCGCGTTTTCGGAGATCGTCAAATCGCAGGACTACGAAGATGCGAGTTCACCGCTGACACTCGCATTGGGCAAAGACATCGGCGGTCATCCGATGGTGGTGGATCTCGCCCGCATGCCGCATCTGCTGGTCGCGGGCACCACCGGCTCGGGCAAGTCGGTCGCGGTCAACGGCATGATCCTGAGCCTGCTGTACAAGACGCTGCCGACCGATGTCCGTCTGATCATGATCGATCCCAAGATGCTGGAGTTGTCCATCTACGAGGGCATTCCCCATCTGCTGACGCCGGTCGTGACCGACATGAAGGAGGCCGCCAACGCCCTGCGCTGGTGCGTCGCCGAAATGGAACGGCGCTATAAACTGATGGCCGCGCTGGGTGTGCGCAATATCGCCAGTTACAACCGCAAGGTGAAAGAGGCCGAGGACAAGGGTGAACCGATCCCCGATCCTTTGTACAAACCGGAGGAGCAGCTCGACCCCGAGGCGCCGGCACCGGATCTGACCCGGCTGCCGTTCATTGTCGTCATTGTCGATGAGCTGGCCGACATGATGATGGTGGTCGGCAAGAAGGTGGAGGAACTCATCGCGCGCCTGGCGCAAAAGGCGCGCGCATCGGGTATCCACCTCATTCTGGCGACGCAACGCCCCTCGGTGGACGTGATTACCGGCCTGATCAAGGCGAATATCCCGACCCGTATTGCGTTTCAGGTTTCCAGCAAGATCGATTCGCGCACCATTCTCGATCAGATGGGCGCGGAGGCGCTGCTGGGGCACGGCGACATGCTGTATCTTGCGCCCGGTACCGGTGTGCCGACCCGTATCCATGGCGCTTTCGTGTCGGATCAGGAAGTGCATCGCGTGGTCAACCACCTGAAGGGCGGGGCGCCGCCCGATTACCTGGAAGAGATCCTGCGCGGCGATACCCCGGGAGGCGAACTGCCGGGTGAGTTGAGTATGAACGACGACAGCGAATCCGACCCGCTGTACGATCAGGCCGTGCGCCTGGTCACTGAGTCCCGTCGTGCGTCCATTTCCGGTGTGCAGCGTCGACTCAAGATCGGCTACAACCGAGCTGCGCGCATGATCGAATCCATGGAGATGGCCGACATCGTCGGCCCTTTGCAAACCAATGGCAGCCGGGAAGTGCTGGCACCCCCGCCGCCCGAGGACTGAGTGTGAATATCGTGTGGAAAAAAATGGCAGTGACCTGCCTGCTGTTCTGCTTGTCGGCGACTGCGGCTGTAGCCGCGCCCGAACAGACGCCGGCGACGTCGCAGCAAACATCGATGGACCGTTTCTTTGTCGGCCTGCAGACATTGACCGCCGAATTCGAACAAACGCTGTTCGATGCCCAGGGCACACTTACCCAGACCGCGACCGGGCGTTTGTCGATCCAGCGTCCCGGCCGATTTCGCTGGGACTATACCGCGCCCTACCAGCAACTGGTGCTGGGGGATGGTGAGCGAATCTGGACCTTTGACGCCGATCTCGAACAGGCCACGGTAAGGGCACAGCAGGATGCGCTGGCCGGCACGCCGGCGCTGCTGTTGAGTGCGGGGGAACAACCGCGCGAGTTGTTTACGGTGCATCGATTGCCTGATCGTGATCAGGAACAGTGGTACGAGCTGTTGCCGCTGACCCGGGATACACAGTTCAACCGGCTGCGCCTGGGCTTTCTGGGGGACAACCTGGTTGGAATGGAATTGATCGACGGGTTCGATCAGTTAACGGTTTTCCGTTTCTCCGGACTGAATCGCAACGGTCCGGTGTCGGCTGCGTTGTTTCACTTCGAGCCACCGCCGGGCGTCGATGTCATTGGGCAGGCGCCCTGATTTCAGACCTGGCGATGCCTGCCAATCCGATAACCACAACCGATCCTTACCGCCCGCTGGCCGATCGGTTGCGGCCGCAGACGCTGGATGAGTTCGTCGGCCAACAGCATCTGCTAGGTCCCGGCAAGCCGTTGCGCCTCGCCATCGAACAGGGGCGGCTGCATTCCATGGTGTTGTGGGGGCCGCCCGGTACCGGCAAAACCACCCTCGCGCGACTGCTGGCACATACCGCCGGGGCCGAGTTCGTCACCTTGTCAGCGGTACT
>JBFEJM010000365.1:0-2994 GCA_041553175.1 Gammaproteobacteria bacterium
ACCCGGACCGCCAATTCATGCTGTACCTCTTCGCCGGACCAGTACAGGTTGCGCAGGCCGGGAACATCCTTGAGCAGTTCGACGGCGCGCTGCCCCAGCGACTGCAACGCGTCGAGGTCGGGCCCCTGAATACGCAGGGTGATGTCATCGTCGCCCGCGCCGACCCGAAGTCCGCGCAGGCCATAGGTATTCATGCGCACTTTGTAGCCCACCAGTTGCAGCTGCTCGATCTCGCTGTTCATGCGCGTGATCCAGGCATCGGAAGACAGTTTGCGTTGGCCAAGCGGTTTCAGCTGAACCTGCAGAGTTGCCCGACTGGATGCCTCGCGCTGAGTGCGGCCGAAAATGAAACCGCCGGTGACGGTGAACACGGATTCAACTTCCTGCTGATCGCGAAACAGGGTTTCCAGGCGCGCCGCCGCTTGGTCCATCGACTTCATGGCCGTGCCGGGATCACCGGTTACGCGCACCCGGATGTTGCCGTCATCCATGGTCGGCAGAAAGGTTTCGCTGCCCGCCAGAAAGACCGGCAGGCTGGTCGCCAGCAGAATGATAAACATCAGTACGGCCGTCAGTTGTGCGCTGCGATGCTGTAATGACCAGTCGAGCAAGCGGGCATAGCGTTCCTGCAGCGACTGGATGCGGCGATCGATCGCCTTGCGCCAAGTGCCTTCGCCGCGCGCCGTGTCACGCAGCCGGGTGGCCCAGGCCGGAACCAGTGTCAGTGCGATCAGCATGGCGGCGAAGATGGCGGCGGATACGGTGATGATCAGTTCGCGAAACAAAAGGCCGGTCAGTCCGCCAATCAACAGAAACGGCAGCACCGCTGCCAGATTGGTGCTGGTCGAGGCGACGATCGCACTGTTCACCTCGGTCGCCGCCAATAATCCCGCCTGGGCATCGTCTTCACCGGCATGCTGGTGGCGATGGATGTTCTCGAGCATGACAATGGCGCTGTCCACCAGCATGCCGATACCGACCGCCAGTCCACCCAGACTCATGATATTCAGCGTGAGGCCGGTGAATTCCATGACGAACAGAGTGAAGGCGATGGCAATGGGAATGGCGCTGCCGATGACCAGGGTGCGTCGGATATCGCCCAGGAACAGCAGCACCACCAGCATCGCCAAGACAGCGCCGCTGAGTCCGGCCAGAGCGGCATTGTTGAGGGCGTGACGGATGTAGACCGACTGGTCCGCCACCTCATGCAGTTCGATATCGTCCGGAATGAGATCGTTGTCACGCAGCCACTGCAGGCGTTCCATGACGGTATCGACCACGGCCACGGTATTGGCGCCCGGCTGTTTCTGGAGACTGAGTTTGACGCCGCCGATGCTGTTGAAGCGGACGCGGAGGCGTTCGTCTTCATGGGTATCGCGAATCTCGGCCAGTTCCTTCAGTGGTAGATTGGTGCCGTCGGCGATCGAAATGGGTGCATTGCGCAGTTCTTCGATCGTCTGGAAACGACCTGCGGTGCGACTGGTGAACTCCTGCTTGCCGGTACGCAGTCTACCGGCGGGGACGTCGCGATTGGCGCTGCGCAACGCGTCCACCAGGGCATCAACCGACAGGCCCACCGCGGCCAGACGTTGCAGATTCGGCAACACCTGAATTTCCCGTACCAGGCCGCCACCCACTTCAGTCGAGGCAACGCCGGGCAGATTGATAAACCATTTGGCGAAGGTGTAGTCGACATACGAACGCAGGGCGATACTGTCGCGCCGCTTCGAACTCACAACGAACTCAGCGACCGGTATCTGTTGCGGATCGCGCTTGAAGACGATCGGTGGGTCGATAGTGTCGGGCAGAAAACGTTGGGCACGATCCAGTCGCGTGCTCGCGTCGCGCAAGGCGATATCGATGTCAGTGCCGTAGGGAAACGACAGATCGACCGAACTCTCGCCGTCACGGCTGCTGGATGAAATGGTTACCAGATTTTCGGTGATGGCCAGCTGCTCTTCCAGCTGGCGGGTGACCTGATCCTCCATGATGCGGGCCGGTACGCCCGGGTCGAGAATCCGCACACCGATTTCCGGATATACGATATTGGGCAGCAGATCGACCGGCAGCCGCAGCGAAAAGAACAACCCCAGCACCACGAACGCCAGGGTGATCATGCTCACCCCGACCGGATGGTGTATGGACCAGGCGGCGAGACCGCCGCTGCGTTGCCTTGGACTGCTGCCCGGCGTGGTGTTCATGGAGTCGGTGCGGTATCCGTCGCCGCATCAGCTGCGACAGTCACCTGTCTGCCGGGTGCAACGTCGATGAAGCCGCGCGTGATCACACGATCGCCGTCCTGAAGACCATCGACGATCTCAATGCGGTCGCCGAATGCGGTCCCGCTGACCACCGGCGTGCGGCGGGCCGTGGACGACGCGTCGATGGTCAGGACGTATTCGCCTTCGTGATCTCGCCTGAGCGCGGCGAGCGGTATGACCCGCCGTTCCCCGAACTGACCCGGCAGGTAGACGCGACAAAGCTGTCCCGACTGGGCGCCCGGCGGCACCGGCTCCAGTTCTATTTCGACCATGCCCTGGCGAGTATCCGGGTCGACCGTGGGATGCAGGCGGTTGATACGGCCCGAGTAATGTTTGTCGCCAAGCGCATCGATGCGGACATCCACCGCGGCACCTGTCTGCAGCGTCGGCAGAATCAGTTCGGAAACCGATACCTCGGTGATCAGTGAGTCCGGATCGATCAATGTCAGCAGGTGTGCAAAGCGCGGTACCGCGTCACCCGGCTCGACCATGCGTTCGGAAATGACGCCGGCAAAGGGCGCGGTGATTCGAGTGTAACCAAGACGGGTTTTCAGCAGCAGTTCCTCCGCCTCGGCACCGCTCAGGCTGGTTTCCGCGCGCAGAAGTTCGTCCTCGGACACCAGTTTGCGTTCGGCCAGACGGCGCTGCCGTGCCATGTCCTGTGATGCCTGCCGACGATTCGCCTGGGCCTTCTGCAACTCGGCCTGCAACAAACGATCGTCCAGCTGCACCA
>JBFEJM010000366.1:0-2982 GCA_041553175.1 Gammaproteobacteria bacterium
AAAGTCGATCTGGAGATCAACCAAGGCGCCAGTGTGGCTATAGTCGGTGCATCCGGTTCCGGTAAATCCACTCTACTCGGACTGCTCGCCGGGCTGGATGTTCCCAGCAGCGGTGAAGTCTGGTTGAACGGCGTCTGCATCAGTACGCTGGACGAGGACGCTCGGGCCAGTATCCGTGCCCAGCAGATCGGTTTCGTGTTCCAGTCATTCCAACTGCTGCCGAGCCTCACCGCGCTGGAGAATGTGATGCTGCCGCTGGAGCTGGCCGGCGACGCGAAAGCCCGCGCGCAGGCGCTGCAGTGGCTGGACAAGGTCGGGCTGGCGGCGCGCACCGATCACTATCCGCGCCAGCTGTCCGGTGGCGAACAGCAGCGTGTCGCCATCGCCCGCGCCTTTGCCACGCGTCCCGGTCTGCTGTTTGCCGATGAACCGACCGGCAATCTCGACAGCGCGACCGGCGCCCGTGTGATCGATCTGCTGTTCGAATTGAACCGCGATCAGCATTGCACGCTGATTCTGGTCACCCACGACCCGGCGCTGGCCGAGCGCTGTACGCGGCGTGTTCATCTGGACGCCGGCCGCATTGTCGATGCGGGTTCCCATGATTGAAGCCGTGCATCTTCAGCTGGGCTGGCGCCTGCTGCGACGTGACTGGCGCGCCGGCGAACTGCAGGCGCTGCTGTTCGCGCTGATCATCGCCACCGCCACCACCACCGCAGTCAGCGCCTTCTCGGAACGACTTACGAGCGCACTCGGACAGCAGACAACCGAACTGCTGGGCGCGGACCTGGTCATCGAGGGCCCGCAACCGCTGTCCGTGCGTATGATCGCGCAAGGCCGCAACAGCGGCTTGCGGCACACCACGGCGGTGGAATTCGCCAGCATGGCGGTCGCGCCCAACGGCCTGCAGCTGGCCAGCGTGAAGGCGATCGAGGCCGACTATCCTCTGCGCGGCGCGGTGCGGATCGCCAGCGAGCCATTCGGTCCGGAACAGGCGGCCACGCACATGCCAGCGCCCGGTGAGATCTGGGTCGAGGCGCGTCTGCTCGCCGCACTCAAACTCGCCATCGGTGACAGCATCACCATCGGCGATGCCCAGCTGCGCATTACCGAACTGCTCGGTTTCGAACCCAGTCGCGGCGGCGATCTGCTCAATCTGTCGCCGCGCGTTCTGATGCACCAGGACGATCTGCCGCGCGCCAATGTCATTCAGCCCGGCAGCCGCGTCACCTACCGCACGCTGTTCGCCGGCTCACCCGATGCGCTAAACCGTTTCATGACATGGGTGACACCGCTGCTGCCGGACAACCATCGCCTGACCGATGCCCGTGCCGGTCGCCCGGCGATTGCCAATGCGCTGGACAAGGCCGAACGCTATCTCGGTCTGGCCAGCCTGATCGCCATCGGTCTGGCCGGCGTGGCGATCGCCATGTCGGCGCGGCGTTACAGCAGTCGCCACTACGATGTCAGTGCCATGCTGCGCTGCCTCGGTGCGCAGCAGACCGACATCGTCACGCTCTACCTGCTGCAGATGCTGCTGCTCGGTATCGCCGGCAGTATCCTCGGCGCGGTACTTGGCTGGTTCGGCCAGGCCGGCCTGCTGGTGCTGCTGGCGGATCTGCTGCCGCTCAACCCGCCGCCGGCCGGTCCGCTGCCGGCGCTGCTCGGTATCGTCACCGGACTGGTCACTCTGACCGGCTTTGCCCTGCCGCCGGTGCTGCGTCTGCGCGCAGTGCCACCCCTGCGCGTCCTGCGCCGCGACCTGGCGCCGCTGCCGCCACGCGCCTGGCTGGTGTATGGGCTGGCACTGACGAGCCTGCTGGCGCTGATGTGGCGTTATACCGGCGATCTCAATCTCACCCTGATTATCGCGCTGGGGACGGCGGTCATCGCCGGACTGATGTTGGGCGCCGCGTTTTTCCTGCTCCGCCTCACCCATCGCGCGCGGCATCAGGTCGGTGCGGCCTGGCGCTTCGGCATCAACAGTCTGTGGCGACGCAGCGCCACCAGCGCCGGGCAGATCTTCGCCTTCGGACTGGTGTTGATGGCGATGGCCGTCACCGCCCTGCTGCGCACCGATCTGCTGGTCAGCTGGCAGGCTCAGTTGCCGAATGATGCGCCCAACCATTTCGCGATTAACATTCTGCCGCACGAACAGACGGCGTTCGCCGCCTTTCTGCGTGACGCCGGCATCGACAGCGCGCCGGTGTATCCGGTGGTGCGCGGGCGTCTTGTCGCGATCAACGGTAAGCCTGTGCGCGTCGCCGTCAGCAAGGAGGCGCAGGACAACAATGCGCTGCACCGGGAACTCAATCTCACCTGGAGCGACGCGTTGCCGGCCGACAATCGCATAGTCAGCGGACGCTGGTTCGACGCCGATGAAACGGAACCGAACCCGGTCTCGATCGAGTCCAAACTGGCCGAGCGCCTGGGCATCAAACCCGGCGATGCGCTGTCGTTCGTGATCGCGGGGCAGGATCTCGAAGCCCGTGTGCGCAGTACGCGCAGTGTGGAATGGGATTCCTTCCGGCCCAATTTCTATATGATCTTTCCGTCTGGCACGCTGGACGCGTTTCCCGCCACGGCGATGACAAGTTTCTATCTGCCGGGTGATCGCGGACCGTTTCTGCAGGCGCTGGTGCAGCGCTTCCCGGCGGTCACTGTGCTGGATGTCGAGGTGCTGCTGAATGAAGTCCGGCGCATTCTCAATCAGGTGACGCTGGCGGTGGAATACATCCTCGGGTTCGTGCTGCTGGCGAGTCTGGCCGTGCTGTTCGCGGTGCTCGCCGCCAGTCACGATGAGCGCGTGCAGGAAGGCGCGCTGCTGCGCGCGCTGGGCGCGAGCCGGCGGCAGGTACGCGCCGGTCATATCGCCGAGTTTGCCCTGCTGGGTTTATTGGCCGGGCTGCTGGCGGCCTGCGGCAGCGAACTGATTATCTGGTTGCTCTATCAGCATGTGTTCCATCTGGACTACAGCTGGAA
>JBFEJM010000367.1:0-2957 GCA_041553175.1 Gammaproteobacteria bacterium
CGCAGCTTGTGCGGCCCGAGTGTAACCACGCCCGAGAAGTTGTAATACGTGCGATGAAATATCTTATAGCGCTGCATAGGTCGACCCATTCTACAGCCGTGGCAACGAGATAGATATGCAGGCGAGAGCGATGGATTGGGGCGCCCGGATTCCCCTGACTATTCAGCGGCAGAGAAACCCTGCTGGATATTGCCCCTGACCGGGCGACTCACGAACGTTCTCGCGACCAATGCGCTCGTAAACGGCTCGGCGCGATTCCACGGAAACAGGGAAACGAGACGCGCCATCGTGCAATACCCGAATATCAACTGCGCCCAGGTGCCAATGGTCGGTATCCAATAGATCAGCCGCAGCGGTTCCGGTAGCGCAACAATGAGCAGCATCAGATACCAGAACCGCACCTGCACCGGAAACGCGGTGACGCCTTTTTCGCGGACGATGTAATGAACCAGCTGGAAGACGGTAAGCCCGATTGCGAGAACGAAGCCGAGCGGGTGACCGAAGACGCCATACGTAAGCAGGCCGGCTGTCGCCAGCCAGTACCACCAGCCGATATCCCTGTATTCAAGCATGAACATGTTTATGCCCTCCCGATAGACGACCCTGTCCGATACGATCCCAACAGCAAAGCCCTCGGTGCGCCGCCGGTACCGCCGCTGATCGCAAGATCAAGCTCAGAGTCCCTGATCGCGCCTGCTCAGATGCCACTGCTTTTCTGATTCATTTTCTCATCGAACCGCTGCCTGTCGATGACGAAGCGTTCGTGCCGACCTCGGGAGATCAGGTCCACCCCGTCGTGGGCTTCAACGGCAAAGACCAGCCGCCTGCCATCGACCTCGATCAGCTCGACCGTCGCCGTGACCTCCAGGCCGGAGGGCGTTGCCGCTTCATGACTCACGTCGATGTGCGTTCCCACGGTCTGCTCCTTCGGCCAGTCGAGGTAGGGATTGATCGCCTTGATGCAGGCCCATTCCAGCAGGCCGACCAGGAACCCGGTGGCGAATACCTCCGGCATCGCCATGAACTCCTGCGACTCAGGATACAGCGCCGGCACAGTCTTGGATGGCGGCACCCTGAATCTGTGCTGGTAGCGGATGCCGGGTTTCAAGGTTTCCTTCAAGGCCTGTTTCCTCTCATTCGGCGCCCAGGGGGCTATACAATGGATCTACGCGTCTACGATCATTTCGAATCCGCCATAGATCATACGCTGGCCATCGAACGGCATCGCCATCATTTCAGGTTGCATGCGCGGATCGGACATGACCTTCTTCATCCCCTCAGTTCTCGCGTCTTTGGACGGCCACAGGATCCAGGAGAAAACCACTGTTTCATCCGCCTTGCGCTTGACCGCCATGGGGAAAGAGGTCACTTCGCCGTCCGGGACATCGTCACCCCAGCATTCAACCAGTTTCAGCGCGCCATGCTCCTTGAAAATAACCGCCGCGGTTTGAGCGTGTTTTATGTAGAGGTCTTTGTTCCTGTTCGGAACCGCAGCCACATATCCATCAACGTATGCCATGGGATGTCCTCCTTAACCTTTGCCTGCATTCCTGCCGCGCTTAGCGCATCTGCCTGTAGCGGTTGAAGTCGCGGCACCTATTGCAGCGAAATTCCTACACTGAGTTCCGCGGAAATCCAGTAAATTCCCCCTTCCGACAAAGCTATTATCAAAACAGGCCTCCCCCCTATATATCCTCGATTCCACGCGACCGTAGATTATCGATTATGGTCGAGTCGCTTCTGTTTTTTGAGGTCGCCGCCTTCATGAAAACCACCAGGCCATCGATGTCGCGAATCACGCGCTTGAGGCGGTCATTGTCGTCAATGGATTCACTTATGGACGCGAAAACATGATTCATCAGGCTCTTGTCGTTGCGTGCAATACCCACTGCATAGGCGATGTAGCTGGCCAGCCCCGCATGACGCGAATCAATCTTCTTTGCGAAATCGGCCCATGCTTTCACCCAGCGCTGCCACTCGATGTCGGAAAGCTTGCGGCCATCAAGATGCAGAAACAATGTCGCACTGATCAGCTCATCCTGCCAGCCCCATTCCGGCGACTTCGCCTTGCGTCTCTCCACCCTGACGGCGCGCTCATGAAACTCCAGACAACGCCCGCACTGGTAGTAACAGGCGAGCACGTACGCAATGTACTCACGTTCAAGCTTGGTCAATTCGAATGGATCCGACTCACCCGGCACACCTTCAAACACCAGCTGATGCAGCTCATTGAGCACATCATTGAATGCCCACCCCAGCAGTGGCGTCGTGATTTTTTTCATAACGGATATCGTATCCCGCTTTGTAGTGAATTTCGAAGTCTGAGCACAATCTTTCGCTGCACGCCAACCCTGACCTTGACCATCACTCGTTCAAGTGAACTTGACGGACCCAGCCTTTGCGCTTGACCCGCAAGGAATACCAAATCAACAGTGCTGCCACAATCAGCGGCATTAGAATAATGCCCACGATCTCACCGAAGCCGAAATCGATGCCGGCGCCAAGGGCATGGACCATCGTCACGATCACGCCGAGTAACGACGCAATGAACAAATAGTACTCCGCCGACTTCTTAAGCAGAAGAAGAAGGCTGCCCAGCGCCCCACCGAACACAGCTACGGCAAACCCTCCGGTGGCCCAAGCAGGCCGACCTTCTATTATCGCCCGCTCGGACTCACGATATGCATTTATCACATTCGGGTTCATTCGAACAACGAAATTTATGATGCCCAGAACATTCCAGATCAAGGCGACAGCGCCAATCATCCAGAAACTCCAGTGAACACCGCCAGCAGTATTACCCTTCATAGCCCTCACTATTCCTCGTCAGGCAAACGACAGTATCTCGCTTTTCCGCGCCGCATCAGCCGCCACGCGCGCGAGCGGCGAACGCGTTATCCGGCGGCATTCTTCTGTCATGCCGGATTCAACGATCAAATAGTGAATGGCAGATTATC
>JBFEJM010000368.1:0-2949 GCA_041553175.1 Gammaproteobacteria bacterium
ATAGGCACGCGCCAGATCCAGTTTGGTCGAGACTTCGTCCGATGCCTCCAGAGCGCCCTCGTCGGCAACCTCTGGTTCAGCCTCTTCCTCACCCTTGGTGAGATCGAAGGACATCTCATCGGCGCTATCCGCACTCGCTGCAGATTCCGCTTCCGGCTTGGCAAAGGACTCGAACTCACCCAGATCGAAATCCAGACTGTTGTCATCCTCTCCTATCGTCGGCATTTCCGCTTCCGCTTCCGTTGCGCCCAGGTCCACCGCGTCAAACGCGAGATCATCGGGTGCGGCCTGTTCAGCCGACGCTTCGGATGCGATGGCCGCGGCGGCCGCAACGCCTCCGGCAGCCGCAGAGGCAGTGGCAGCGCCACCCTCCTTGTACAGCGGGTTCGAAGGACTCAATTCCCGACCCATCTCCGCCACGCGCTGCCACATTTCATCGTCCTGGCCATCCAGCGCGGCCAACAGGCCCTCCGCTTCGGCGTCAAACGCACTGTTATTCTTGGCCGCAAACAGAATTTCGAGCAACTTAAGTTTCAGATCGTTGCGCTGCGGTGTACGACCAATGGCACCGCGTACCAGTTCTTCGGCCTGCTGGTAACGGCCGTAGGCAAGATACACATCGGCTTCCGCGATCGGGTCCGCTTCCTCTTCACTCTGAATCGTACCCAGGTCACTGACGGCAAAATCGGTGAACAGGGACGAGTCGGTCTGCGTGCTTGCTTTCGCGGCTTGTTCCGTAACCTCTTCGGCGGCAGATTCCACTTTGCTCGCCGCTGTTTCGGCTGCAGCAGGCGCAGCACTTGCTGCAGCGGCAACCGACGCTGACGCGCGTTCGGCCAGAATGCTCTCGCCAAACTCGCTATCGGTCGAGCGACGACGTCGAAGACCGATCAATGCCAGCAACGCCAGAACCACAGCACCACCGACCGCACCCCATTTCAGCATGGGATCGCCCAGCACCTTTGCCAGCAGACCTTGATCTTCGACTTTGGGTGCCGGTGTTTCCATCGGCGCGGGGCTCGGTGCCGGCATGGGCATGGGCTCGGGTTCAGCCACCGCGACCTCGGGGACAACCGGCATTTCCTCGGGCTCTGCCATGGTGTCGGGGGCCGGCATCTCCTCGATGCCAGATTCATCGGTGGAACCCTCGGCGCCCTCGTCCGCATCACTCGCCATATCACCCGGCATCGGCGCGGTTTCGGTCGGCGCAGCCGCAATATCAGCGTCCGTAGTCATCGCCTCGGCCGGCTGGTCGGTAACCTCGCCACCCTCAGCTGCCGGGGCTTCCGCTGTCACCGCGGGCGCGGGAACGGCCGTACCGCCGATCTTGGCAAGTTCGTCGTCTTTCAATTCGATCAGACGATGCAGTTTGGCAACCTGCTCTTCCAGTTCGATCAGACGATTGCTCAGGTCCTGATTTTCCTGGCGCTGAGCTTCCACCGCCTCGACCGCCAGCGTGAGTTCGTTGCGCAAATCATTGACTGCTGCGCCATCACCGCCGGCGCCATCTGCCGCTCCTTCGGGCGCAAGCAGTTTAAGCTGGGCACCCTCACCACCTGCGGCGGCTGAAGTCGTGGCAGGCACCGGTGCGGATTTCGCCGCACTGCGCCCGTCACGCCAGACACGATTCTGGCGCCGTACCTCGGTCAGGGCATCGCGTTGGGTGACCGCGGCAAACTCATCCTGACTTGGCACGCGCAGAATATGCCCGGCCTTGAGGTTGTTGATGTTCTGATCGTAGAACGCGTCCGGGTTCGCCTCGAGCAGGCCAAGCATGGTCTGCTCCATGGTCAGGGAGGCATCCGGTCGAACCTCGGCGGCAATTTTCCACAGGGTATCGTTGCGGCTGGTGCGATACTCGCCGCCGGTATAACCCTGCGGAACCGCGCGTGCCGGCGGCTGATAAGACGGTTGTACCTGCACAGGCGCGGGCGCCGGGGCACGGGTGATCGGTTGCGAAACAGTCGGCGCCTGCATGACCGGCGCGCGCCCTGGCATCAACGCCGGCGGATCGACCAGTACGGTGTATTCACGCAGCACCTGACCGGAACCCCAGGTCGCTTTAAGCAGAAAATCCAGGTAGGGCTCGCGGACCGGCTCACGACTGGTGATCTTGATCACCGCGGAACCATCCGGCTTGGGAACCACTTCGAAGCGCATTTTCGTGTGGAAGAACTCTCTCTGCACACCGGCCTTGGCATAGGCCTCGGGCGATGCCAGGTTGACGCGCAACTCAGCTAAGTCAGTTGCGGTCGGCGAGAGCAGTTCGATCTCTGCGTTGAAGGGCTGATTGAGAACGGAGTTGAGGCGGATTTCGCCGAGTCCCATAGCAAAAGCTTGGCTCGCGAACGCTCCCAGCATGGCCGTCACCAGGGCCGTTTTCCTTACCATAATGCTTCCTCTTATGGCCGATCCACCCGCCCTAGCGGCGAGTCGAGTCCTTATGCCGAAGGTGAATGAGGTATGTAGTGCAAGTAAACGTTCTTTATAAAAATTTCTTTAATAAACCAAAGGGACTATAGCCTACAAATAGTCTTTGACCAATAGTTCGGCGATCTGAATACTGTTCAGGGCCGCTCCCTTGCGCACATTATCGGCGACCACCCATAAATCTAAACCGGTCGGATGGGAAATATCTTCCCGAATTCTACCAACATATACCGGATCGTGGTTCGCACCTTCAGTGACCGCCGTCGGGTATCCACCGTCCTTGCGTTCGTCCAGAACCACTATTCCCGGAGATTTTCTTAGCAATTCGCGTGCCTGATCTGCCGTGATCTTGTCGCGGGTCTCGATATGCACCGCCTCGGAATGGCCGTAGAACACCGGCACCCGCACCGTGGTGGGATTCACCTGAATCGAATCGTCACCCATGATCTTGCGGGTTTCCCACACCATTTTCATTTCTTCCTTGGTATAGCCGTTGTCCATGAAGACATCGATCTGAGG
>JBFEJM010000369.1:0-2947 GCA_041553175.1 Gammaproteobacteria bacterium
GCGGACCAACCGCCGCCTTGAGCGCTTCCAGATCGACGTCGCCCTGCTTGTCGGTCGGGATCTCACGCACCTCATAACCGCACATGGTCGCCGTCGCCGGATTGGTGCCGTGTGCTGCATCCGGCACCAGAATTTCAGTTCGGCCCGTTTCGTTGCGTGCATCGTGATAGGCACGGATCATCGCCACACCGGCAAACTCACCTTGCGCACCGGCCGCCGGCGAGAGTGAAACCGCCTGCATACCGGTCACTTCTTTGAGCATTTCCTGCAACTCATACATGCAGGCCATGAAACCCTGCCCGGCCGACGCCGGACTGAAAGGGTGCCGCGCCAGGAAACCCGGCAACATGGCATATTTGTTACAGGCGCGCGGGTTGTATTTCATCGTGCAGGACCCGAGCGGGTAGAAATTGGTATCGATGGAGAAGTTTTTCTGCGACAGGCGCGTGTAGTGGCGCACCGCCTGAAGTTCCGAGACTTCCGGCAAACCAGGCGCCTCGCTGCGCAGCATGCTGGCGGGCAGGTCGGAGCAATCCGCTGCAACGGCGGGTGACTGGGCGGTGGCGGCGCGGCCGGTACGGGAGTGTTCGAATATAAGCATGTGTTGGCTTCTGTCGTCAGTGTTAGTTGTTACTGGCCTATAAATATCTGAATTTCTAATGCCTGCAGGCTTATACACAAGCCTTTTGTTCCGCGCCGGCAAGGCGCGGAACAAAGCTTGGTCAGATCACCTGGAATGAACGAACTCAAACCCTCAAAGCGCCGCCAGCGCCTTATCGTAATCCGGTTCCTGCGCAATCTCCGGCACCATCTCCGTGTACACAACCTTGTCATTGCCATCCAGCACGACGACCGCGCGCGCGGTGATACCGGCCAGCGGGCCATCCGTGATCAGCACGCCATAGTCCTTGGCGAAATTCTTGCTGCGCATCATCGACAGCGGGATGACCTTGTCGATGCTCTCACCGGTGCAGAAACGGCCCATGGCAAACGGCAGATCGGCGGCGATCACCAGCATGACAACATCGTTGCGCCCCTTGGCGTGATCGTTGAATTTTTTCGTCGAAGTCGCGCACACCGGGGTATCCAGGCTCGGCACGATATTGAGCAATTTCTTTTTGCCTTTGTAGTCGGCCAGCGATCGATCGGCCAGATCCTTATCGACCAGCTTGAAATCCGGCGCCTTGGCACCGACCTTCGGCAGATCACCATTGGTGTTAATCGCATTGCCCTGCAGAGTAATCTTGGCCATATCCCTTCCTCCTGATTATTTGACGTCACACCACACTGTATTTCGAAAAAGCGAAAAACCTTCACGCCATCTTCGGTTTGACCGGACAGCCTCCGCCGGTCTGGCGCTCGATCAGCTTATTCAGATGATCGGCATAGAGATCCAGATCGGCCTCGGTCTTGGTTTCGGTTGCGCAGACCAGCAGACAATCCTTCAGCTCCGGATAGTCCTGCTCCAGCTCATAGCCGGGCAGCAGATTGTGCGCCACCAGCGGCCGCACCAGATTCTTCAGCGGGATCCGCACACGCAACGCGCATTCATGGAAATACGGTCGCGAGAAAACCGGCTCGACATGGTCACTGGCGCTGAGTTTGCTGACCAGGCTGCGGGTATTCGCATGCGAGGCACGCGCCACCTTCTGCAGACCGACACCGCCGACAATCGCCATATGAATGGTCGCGGCCGTCACCAGCAAACCCTGGTTGGTACAGATGTTTGAAGTCGCCTTGGAACGGCGGATATGCTGCTCCCGCGCCTGCAGGGTCAGGGTATAGCCGACCCGACCGTCGCGGTCGACCGTGCGGCCGATGATACGGCCCGGCATCTGCCGCACGTGTTCCTTGCGACAGCAGATAAACCCGAAGTAAGGCCCGCCGGATGACAAGGGCACGCCCAGCGGTTGACCCTCACCGCAAACAATATCGACACCCTTGTCGCCCCACTGGCCCGGCGGTTTCAGCAATGCCATGGCGACGGGATTTACGACGGCGATGGCGAGTGCATTGTTGGCGTGCGCCCAGTCGGTGAGGTCATCGACATCTTCCAGCACACCGAAGAAGTTGGGCTGGGCGATGATCACCGCAGTGATATCCTGGCCGGCGTACTGCGCCAGTGCCTCGACCGGCGTGTGGCCGCCCTTGGGGTCGTAGGGCACCTCAATCAGTTCGATATTCTGGTTGCGGACGATCGCATGCGTGGTCTTGCGGTAGTTCGGATGCACGGCCACCGGCATCAGCACCCGCTTGGACTTCGACTGGCGGTTCGCGCGCACCGACATCAGCACCGCCTCGGCCAGACCCGATGCACCGTCGTAGAGCGAGGCATTGGACACATCCATCGCCATCAACCGGGTCATCATGGTCTGGTATTCATACAGCAGCTGCAGGGTGCCCTGGCTGGCCTCGGCCTGGTAGGGCGTATAGGCGCTGTAGAATTCGCCGCGGGTCGTTATCTCCCACACCGCCGCCGGAATGTGATGCTCATAGGCACCCGCAACGATGAAACACAGGGGCTGTCCGTCGCGCGCCGCGCGCTCCGACATCAGACGTCCGATCTCCTGCTCGCTGAGCGCTGCCGGAACGGCTTCAAGCCGGCGCGGCGCACGCAGGTCGGCGGGAATCTCGTCAAACAGCGCCTCGATATCGTTGGCGCCAATGGCGGCCAGCATGTCATGGACGTCTTGTTCTGTATGTGGGTTAAACGGCATTGCCAGGTTCCTGCTTCGGTTAAAGCGTATTGGTCAAGATTCCTCACACCGGAGGGCACAGAGGACGCAGAGAAAAATCATTTCTTATTAACGTCGCGGTCTTTGCGTGCTTTGGTGTGCAATGTCAGATTCTCAGTGATCTTCCGCCGCCACGAAGGCCTCGTAGGCCGCGGCATCCATCAGACCATCCAGCGCCTTCGGATCGGCAACTTTCATCTTCAGCAGCCAGC
>JBFEJM010000370.1:0-2941 GCA_041553175.1 Gammaproteobacteria bacterium
CCTCCCGTTGAAAGCCTGCGGAGGTGGCCAGGCTGCAGTTGAAAGGCATGATGGCGATGAAGTCCTTGCGCTTGAGGTCTTCCAGCAGGGGGTGATCCCTGGCATAGCCGCGCGGTGCGTTCATCAACGCATCACCGGCCAATGAAAAGGCCTTGGCGAACTGCGGATCGCGGCTCGCCTTCTTCCAGGCCGCACCATTCTCGTCGATAGCCGAACGTATACGGCCCAGCGCCGTGCCATCCGGATGCCAGATACCGACGCCGAGAAAGCATTCCCGCGGCTCCAGATGCACGTAGAAACCGGGGGCATGCACGTCCTTGCCCTGGAAATGCCGGAACTGAATACCGATATTGGTTTTGAACGGCCGTTTGTCCTTGCCGAAACGTACGTCGCGATGCACGCGCATCAGTGACCCTCCCGCTTTTTTCGCGATGGCCAGGAAGTGAGGGGAGATGGCCTGAATGTCGTCGGCCATGGCGTCGATGAAATCAAGTGCCGGCGTACGAACCACATCTTCGTAGTCCTGCCGGTGGTCATCGAACCAGGCGCGGTTGTTGTTCGCATTCAGAGCGGTGAGGAATTTGAATGTGGCTTGCGAAAAACAGCGGTTCTCCATCACAACGCCTCCTGGATTTTCAAAAAGTCCGCATCGATTCCGCAGACGCCGTCCCGGCCAATGCCGAAAAAAGGTGCAAATCACTTCGCGCCTCCGCATGACCGGCGAAGCGGATAACCCATAAACATCCGCGAGCGGGCAGTGCAGATTCGGCCATGCACTACGCTATGTCCGGCTTGGCAGCACGATACACTGACTTCGATCAGTTGTGACATCAGCGATGAGTGGTTATCGTAGGGCGAACGAATCACGACTGAGTCGGAAATGCGGACAATTGCGTTCTACAACCTCAAAGGCGGTGTTGGCAAGACCGCATCAGCCGTCAATATTGCTTATATGGCAGCGCGGGCGGGTTTGCGTACCCTGTTGTGGGACCTGGATCCCCAGGGCTCCGCGAGCTGGTATCTGGCGCCGGACAAGGCCGGTGTCGCAGGCGTTAAAAAGATTCTCAAAGGCCGGATTCCGGTGGGAGAGCTGGTGCTGTCCACGGACTATCCGCAGCTGGATTTGATCCCGGCGGAGTTCTCGTTCCGTAATGCCGAGGTCGCCTTGGAGCGATGGGGTGAGGACGAAACGGTTCTGCGTAACCTCATTGCACCTTTCGGTGAACTCTATTCCCTTGTCGTGCTGGATTGTCCGCCCAGTCTGTCGCATATGGCGGAACAGGTGTTTCGTGCGTCCGACGCCGTCTTCATGCCGCTGATCCCGACCCAACTGTCCTTACGCACCTTTGCGCAGGTTCGCCAGCATATGAAACATAAAGGTCTGGGGCATAAACATCTGTATCCGTTTTTCACCATGGTCGATCGGCGCCGCAAATTGCATTCCGAGCTGGTTGCGGATCCGCCCGATGCACTCAAGCGCCTGTTGCGCGCCAGCATTCCCTATTCGTCGATGGTCGAGAAAATGGGCGAACATGGCGCACCGCTGCCGGTGTATGGCGGACAGGACGCCGCGGTACAGAGCTATGAGGCGTTGTGGACGGAAATCGCCGATGTTGCCAGGCTCGGTTAGCGCCACTCGCCGCGTCCGGTACCGGTCGAACTGACGGGGCCGAAGAGCATCTGTTGCCGCTGTCACGGCGGTAACCCGCTCTTCAGCCCCGTCGCCTCAGAACGGTCCCGGGCCGACGTGGTAGGGCCGCATCATTTCATGGTCCTCATGCGACAGGATGTGGCAGTGCCAGACGTAGCGTCCGGGCTTGTCAAACGTCATTTTGATGCGGGTCACCTCGCCCGGTAGCGCCATCACCATGTCACGACGGGTCTGCTCCTGCGGCGCCGGCCCCGAAACATTGCCATCCGTGACTATGTTTTCCAGGCGGAATCCGACACCGATAGTGCCGTCATGCTGCAGCAGGTCCTGTGCAATGACATCCGCCGTAAAGCCCTCCCGGTTCATGACTTCGAAGTGCACGAGATGGACATGGACGGGGTGGGCGTCGCCCGTGGCGTTGTACAGTTCCCAGATTTCCGTGCTTCCCAGCGCCGGGTTTTCTGTTATGGGGCTGTGAAATGCCAGCGAGCCGGAAACCGTATTGCCCGCCACGTCGATGACCGGTTCGGCAGTTCCCACCAGCGGCTGCAAACGGCCGAACTCGTCGGTGCCCTCGAACAGCGCCAGCTTGCGCACCAGCGTCGTGTCGGGCACCGCGACGCCGCCGCCGAGGGCGGTGCCGTGACCGATCGTGGTGTCCGGTCGCGTGTTATCGCGCGGGAGTTCCACATCGAACGCCATCACCCGATCGGTGCGCCGATCCGGGAACAGGTCATCGAGGTCAGGCAATTCGCCGCCGAAAGGTGCATCGCCCAGCAGATTCTCCACAATGACGCGGCTGTCGGGGGGAACATCCTTGAAGTCGATAATGAGATCCAGGCGTTCGCCGGGGGCGAAATCGACTTCTCCGGTCTCCACCGCCGATGCGCGCAGGCTTTGATCGGAACCGATGATGTAAAACGGCATCAGGCCGCCTGCCGCCGGGTCGGTTTCGCCGGCGCCGACAACCCGCAGTCGCAACCGCATGAAGCGGCTGTCGGTGCCGTTCAGGAAACGCACACGGTACTGTCTCTGCTCGACGCTGTACTTCGGCCAGATCATTCCGTTGACCACGATGTGATCACCGAAGAACTCGGCCAGCGCAGACGGTCCGCCACCGGGGAAAATGTCCGGCGGCAGTATCGCGCCTTCGCCCGTAATGAAGTCATCGTAGAAGGGTTCACCCGGAAACGCCGGGTAGAACAACTCGCCGGTATTGCGGAACATGCGATCCTGCACTGCGAAACCAAGCTCGTAGGGATCTGCGGGCAGGCCCAGCGGGTTGTCAGG
>JBFEJM010000371.1:0-2940 GCA_041553175.1 Gammaproteobacteria bacterium
CGATTTGGTCGTGGAGGGCGAGGCGAGATATGTGTTCGAGGGTGGCCTTATCAAAGAAATTGAACAACAATTAAGCCCCGCCTCTTTCAAAGCAGTGGACGAATGGATGCAGAAACACGGCGACAAGCTGCATGCCTGACAAGTCGGTATACTCGTTCGTATTCGCTCGCCGGGACGCGCGGCAAACTGCGGGCCCGTTACGACGGGGTCAGGGAATATTCAGCAACAATGGTGTAATTCAATAAGAGTGAGCAGGAATCGAAGAACATGACTGACAATGAAAATGATAAATATACTTTCTATACCAAAATGGCATGGGCTATCTATACCCTGATAACCGCCGTCGTTATCGTCGTACTGGTAGTATTTGTCGCTCAGGACAACGAAGAAAGGTTTTTCTACGGGATAATGCCGGCGGCAGCGGCTTATGTCTTTCGCCCGATGAACAAACCCTTCAGCAAACTCATTTTCAAGTTCACTGGCGTTTCTCATCCCACAGAGAAAAAATGAATTTCCACGCAGCTGACAGGAAAATCGGGAGACACGCACAAGAGTTTCGCCTCGCTCCGCTGTTGCACGCCGGTCATGGCGAACGTCGGCCGACCTTTGGAATTGCACTGACATTCATTTTCGGCACTGTACGCCGAATCTCTTTCGCGTCTCTTATCGCCCTGACGATTATCGCACCGCACAAGACCGCAGGAGCCGATGAGATTGCGTCTGCAAGTGCGACCACCCTCTTAATCCGTGGATTGATCGAGACGTTTGGAGCCGCCGGAGATGCGATCGGCAAGATCACCGACGGGGTCCGAAAACTTATCGTTGCCGGCGACGATGGCTGGAAAACGATTTCGGCCCAACGCACCCATGAATCTCTCGTCGAATTAAGCGCAAGCCTTACCGGACTTGCGGCAAGCCAACGCGTCGGCGCCATCCCCGCGCTGGAAAGCTATATTCGCCAACCGAATACCGAATCCTGGATGCTTGTCGCTGCGCAAATAGGCGGCGTGTTGAACCAGGTCGACGCGATACTCACCCGCCTTAATCAGGAGCGCACGGATTTGGTTTTGCAGCCCGCGTATGTGAAGCTTCAAAATACATTGCGTACCAGAGCTTCTTTGCTGTCCCGACTGCAAGGAGTGCCGCCTCCAACGACGAAAGCGGAGATCGCCGAGTTAAGGGCGTTGTTGGAACGATACAGAATACTGGTCGCACAGCTTGAGTCGGCTCGAGACGAGCTTAACGAGTATGCGCGAAACAGCGAGCCATGATCGAACCGCTCATCGCCGGCACGCTTCACTCGCCGGCTCCTGCCGCTGAACACAATCGCTGTATTTCAGGGTCGCCAATATGAACAAGCCAATAGTCGCAGACAACAAGCCGGCCAAAGTAACGCTTTCCAAAGGCCAGGAATATCATTTCTGCACCTGCGGCAGATCCAAAAGCCAGCCGTTCTGCGATGGCTCGCACGCGGGCACCTCGTTCACGCCCCGGGTTATTGTTGCGGACGAAGATGGTGAAGCCTATTTGTGCGCCTGCAAGCACACCCGCAACACGCCTTATTGTGACGGGTCACATAAGCAGTTCCCTGACGAAGATGTTGGCAAGGAAGGTCCGGGCCTGAAGGCTGACTCCTCGGCACTGCCGACCGCCCGTGCCACACCGGAAGAACCCACTCTGGAGTTCATTCATCAGCTGGCCAGAGAGGGATTGTCCAAAGTGGGGCATCACGGTCCGATGACATCCATGGGCGTTCCCCGTAACGAACTTCCGCACTGGAATGACCTGCAGATCATGGTCGCACAAATGGCCACCAAGCCCCTGCTGGAGGACCGGGATGTCGGCACCGAACTGGTGATCGGCCCCGAAGCCAGGAAGCCGCTCACGCTGAAAATTCCCTTGTTCATATCCGACATGAGTTTCGGCTCGTTGTCGGAGGAAGCGAAAATCGCCTTGGCCAAGGGGGCGGAACTTGCCGGCACGGGCATCTGCTCGGGCGAAGGCGGCATGCTGCCCGAGGAGCAACAGGCGAACAGCCGCTATTTTTACCAATTGGCCAGCGCCCGCTTCGGCTACAGAGAGGAACTGCTGACCCGAGTACAGGCCTTCCATTTCAAGGGCGGACAGGGCGCCAAGACCGGCACCGGCGGTCATCTGCCCGGCATCAAGAACACAGGCAAGATTTCCAAGGTCAGGGGCATTCCCGAAGGCCAGCCCGCCATATCACCGCCCACGTTCAAAGATCTTGTCTCGACAGCCGACTTCAAACGCTTCGCGGATCGCGTCAGAGAAATCACAGGCGGCATACCGATCGGTTTCAAGCTCAGCGCCAACCATATCGAACGTGACATTCAATTTGCGCTCGATGCCAGTGCTGACTACATTATCCTGGACGGCCGCGGCGGCGGCACCGGCGCCGCTCCTGCGATGTTCAGGGACCACATCAGCGTTCCCACCATTCCCGCTCTCGCGCGGGCACGGCGTTATCTGGATGACCAAGGCGCGAGTGGCCGCGTGACGCTCATCGTTACCGGCGGCTTGCGTGTCCCGATCGATTTCGTGAAGGCGCTGGCGCTGGGCGCGGACGGCATCGCGCTTTCGAACAGTGCCATGCAGGCCATCGGCTGCGTGGCCGCCAGGATCTGCAACACAAACAACTGCCCTTCGGGGATCGCCACCCAAAAAGAGGATTTACGTAAAAGACTGGATGTCGACAGATCGGCAACTCACTTGCATAACTTCCTCGCCGCTTCCGTGGAACTCATGCAAGTCATGGCGCGCGCCTGCGGGCATGACGATCTGAGCAAGTTCAACAGGAACGATCTGGCAACCTGGAATCGCGACATGGCATTGCTGTCGGGGGTCAGATACTCCGGCTATGCGGAGCCGACGGGAAACACATAGCGAAAAGCGATGCTCGAACTGAATATTTTCAAAAAA
>JBFEJM010000372.1:0-2925 GCA_041553175.1 Gammaproteobacteria bacterium
GCGTTGTCACCTGATAATCGATACGCCAGCCGACGTTCTTGGCCCAGGCCTGGCCACGGTTCGACCACCATGTGTACTGCTCCGGTCGCTGATCCACGACGCGGAACGCATCTACAAATCCGGCCTTACCGAACAGCTCGTCCATCCAGGCACGCTCTTCAGGCAGAAACCCGGAATTCTTCTGATTGGAGCGCCAGTTTTTCAGGTCGATTTCTTTGTGCGCGATATTCCAGTCGCCGCAGATGATGTACTCCCGGCGTTTGCGTCGCAGCCCACGCAGGTAGGGCATCAGGCGATCCAGCACCGCATACTTGACCTGTTGTCGCAGTTCGCTGGATGAGCCGGACGGCAGATAGAGGGATACCACACTCAAGGCGCCGACCTGAACCTCGATATAGCGCCCCTCAGCGTCGAACTCAGGCCAGTCCAGGCCGTTAATCACCCGATCCGGCTGTACCCGACTGTATAGCGCGACGCCGCTATAACCCTTCTTGACCGCATCGTGGTAATAGCAATGGAAACCGCGCGGATGATACAGCGACTCGGTCAGCTGAGGTTCCTGCGCCTTGGTTTCCTGAAGACACACGAAATCCGCACGTTGTCGTGGCAACCAATCGAAAAAGCCCTTGCGTCCGGCCGAGCGTATGCCATTCGCGTTTAAAGTGATCACCCGCATCGCTGTTTACCCGCATGAACTGGCGTGTATGATAACGCACATTATTCACCCCGGCCGTACTCGGCCATAGACGCGAGCCAGTTCCAGCCTATGCAAGACTATCAGCACGACTTCCTCAGCTTCGCCATCGAGACCGAAGTCCTACGCTTCGGAGAATTCACGCTGAAATCCGGGCGCAAGAGCCCCTATTTCTTTAATGCCGGACTGTTCAATACGGGTGCCCGGCTGGCTCGCCTGGGCCGCTTTTATGCGGCGGCGATTGTCGCTTCGGGCATCGAGTTCGACGTCCTGTTCGGTCCGGCCTACAAGGGAATTCCCCTGGCCGCGGCGACGGCGGTCGCACTGGCCGATCACCACGGTCGGGATGTCCCGTATTGTTTCAACCGCAAAGAGGCCAAAGCCCATGGCGAAGGCGGAAATCTGGTAGGCGCCGCCCTCGCCGGTCGGGTCTTGATCATCGACGATGTCATCACTGCCGGCACCGCCATCCGCGAGTCGCTGGAAATCATCAAAGCCGTGGATGCCCTGCCTGCCGGCGTCGTGATTGCCCTCAACCGCCAGGAACGCGGCCGGGATGAACGCTCGGCGATTCAGGAAGTGGAGCAGGATCTGGGCTTGCCCGTCGTCAGCATCGCGGCGCTGGATCAGCTGGTCGAGTACCTGGAAGCCCTGCCGGATCGGTCGGAGCAGGTCGCTGCGATTCGCGCCTATCGGGCCCAGTACGGCGTCTAGCTATCCGAGTGCCTGCTCAGCCCGCGACCAGCTTCAGCCCGATCAGCAGCGTGATGAGTTCAAAGGCGCGCTTGATCAGGCGGTTGCCTTTGACAATGGCCAGATGGGCACCGAGGTAGCCTCCCAGTAGCGAACCCAGCAACAGCGCCGGCAGCCAAGCCCAGCGAATCTCACTCAGATAGCCCAGCACGATCGCACCGGTCCCGTTCCAGAACACACCGACCAGCACCAGCGTGTAAGCGACCGCGCGGCGGTAATCGAAGCCGAACCAGCGCACCAACCAAAGCGTGACGAACAGGCCCGTACCGGATGTCAGAGAGCCGTTCAGCACACCGACAGCGAACAGAACGGCGCCACCGATCGACTGGCCGACGCTATCGCGATGCAAGCGCTCGGCAGCGAGCCCCAACCCCGGATTGAGCCAGGAATATAGACCCAATCCCATCGTCAGCAATCCCAGGGCAATTTCCGCACTGCGATCTGGGACCCGCAGAATGATATTGGCGCCCACCAGCACGCCAGGCAGCCCGGTAAGCAGGATCAACAGGACGAACCGGCGGTCCAGCGGTTCTTCCTTAAGATGTCGCACTGTTGCGCCGATACCCAGTGCAACGCTAGCGACTTTGTGCGTTGCCAGAGCGACCGCAAACGGCAACCCCAGAAATATCAGCACAGGCAACTGCAGCAGGCCGGCGCCACCACCGGAAAATGCCGAAAACATATTGGCGATCAGGGCAATGACGAATAGGACAACTTGTTCCAGACCGCTCATTACCCTATCCTCAAACGGGTGTTTTCTGACGCGCCGACAATCACGCTACAATGACAACCATCTTCGCGTACGCGGATCTGACTGCACCACTGCATTTTCAGGATGATTTTAAAGCATGAAGCAGAATACACGCACCGCCTTCCTCTCCAGCACCCCACTCGGCATCTTGCTGCTAGCCCTATTGGTGGCGCCAGGCGCCGAGGCCGGCAAGCTGTACAAATGGGTGGATGAAAACGGCCGCGTACAATACGGCGACAAAATACCGCCTCAGTATGCGAAGCAGGAGCGCAAGGTCCTCAACGAACAGGGCGTGGAAGTCAAAACCCTGGAGGCCGCCAAAACACCGGAACAACTGGCCGAAGAACAGCGTCTGGCCGAACAGCGTCGGGAGCAGGAACGCATCGCGGCCGAGAAGGCTTCCCATGACCGTATGCTGCTGGCGACCTTCTCCACCGAAGATGACATGGTGATGACCCGGGACGGCAAGATCACCGCCATCGACGGCATTCTCCGCGTCACCCGTGGCCGAATCGAGAAAATCGAGCAGACGCTGGCCGATCTGACCCGCGAAGCGGCCAGCCTGGAACGTGCCGGCAAGCCGATACCGGATAACCTGCATGAGCGGATCCTCGGCGCGCGCGCGCAGATTCAGCGCTATCTCGACTACATCGCGTCCAAGCGTCTTGAACAGGAAACAATCCGCGCCCAGTTCGAAACCGACATCCGCCGTTTCAGGGAACTCAAA
>JBFEJM010000373.1:0-2919 GCA_041553175.1 Gammaproteobacteria bacterium
GTGATCGGCATTGTCAGTTTCACTGACATGGTGCTGCATGGGTTGTGTCAGTGACGCGTGCGGGCTTTTATACGCGCTATATTTCGGGAAATGCAGTGAGGTAGACGCGTTCGGGGTTCTCCTGTTAACCGCTAGCCCAACGGCTGCACATCCACCGACACGCTCAACTCGTGTTCGCCGCTGCCGAAGATCACGCCCTTCAACGGACTGACATCGGCGAAGTCCCGTCCCCAGGCCACGGTCACGTGGCGATCCATCGGCTGCTGATTGTTGGTCGGGTCCAGATCCAGCCAGCCGAAGTCCGGCACGAATACCGAGAACCAGGCATGCGAGGCGTCGGCACCGATCAGGCGCGGCTGACCGGGCGGCGGCAGGGTCTCGATATAGCCGCTGACATAACGTGCGGCCAGTCCCAGCGAACGCAGGCAGCCGATGGCGAGTTGGGCGAAATCCTGACAGACGCCGCGGCGATGCTTGAGTACCGTCGTCAGCGGCGTTGCGATACTGGTGAAGGCGGGGTCGTAAACGAAATCGTTATGGATACGCTGCATCAGGTCGTGCACCGCCTCGACCAGAGGGCGGTTCGGTGTAAAGGAAAGCTGCGCGTAATGCTCCAGGTCGCGCGATGCCGCCACCATGGGTGAATTCAACACATACTGGCGCGCATCCAATGTCTCGGTGTCGATGCCCACGGCCAGTTTGTCGCGCGCCGATTCCCAGGGCATGTCGCCCATGTAGTCCAGCTGACCGCTGACCGGATGTACATGGATTTCGCTTTCCGCCGTCACCACCAACTTCTGATGTGGCTGCTGAATGGAAAAATAGGCGACGCGGTTGCCGAAGAAATCCTCGCGTTCGCGGTAGTCCGCCGGCATCGGCTCGATCAGCAGTCGGCTTTCGCTGCAGGTCTGACGTTCGAAACTGCGCGGCAGCAGGCGGGCCTCGTTCTGGCAGGAGGCGACCGACTCGGTGTACAGGTATTCGGTGCGGTGCGTGACGCGATAGTTCATGGTTCCAGATCCGGATGCAGCGGCGCGAGTTGCTGCGGTCCCGCAGTGTGGCTGAAGTAGCTTTCGCTGAGCACATCGGTGATTCGACCCAGCAGATGCGTGATGCGGGCCAGGCGCTGATCGAAATCCTGATACCAGAACTGGCCCTCCGGCAGGGTGGTCAGGCTTTCGGCGTCGGTCAGGCGCAGTTGTGTCGCCGCCTCCAGCACCAGTCGCTGCTCGGTGCTGAGCTGATTCCGCGACTCATCATGTGGCAACGCCGCGGTGTGCTCCTGCAGGCGGTCAAGCTGATACAGCACAGCGCGCGGGTTGCCGGCATCGAAAAACAGGAGTTCCAGCGTGCTGGGCAGCTGCAGAAAGGCGCGATAACGCCGACGATAGGCGATCAGGCTCTCATTGGTCGTGAGGGTCGCTTCGAGCAGTTTGTATTCGACTTCCTGCGGGTGCGCGGTGGTGAGCAGCGAGCGCAGCAGGGAACAGGTCAGCAGCCCGCGTTCGATGCGGCGGCCGATATCGAGGAAATGCCAGCCCTGTTCGCGCAGCATGCTTTCGGCGCTCAGACCCGAAAACGCCATCAGGGAGGTAATGAGCTGATCCAGTTTGTCCTGCTGGGTGATGAAGTTCACTCGCGTCTGTGCCGGCTTGGTGCTCCAGTTGCGTTCGATCTCGTCCATCACACGCCAGGTGTCACTCGACCACAGATCACGTGCGGCATACGCGGTCTGCACGAACAAGCGCAGTGTGGCCGGCAGGCTGCCGTTGTAGGCGGCATCGCCGCTCAACGCGATCAGTTCGTTTTCAGGCTGGGCCAGGCGCGCCTCGCCGTCGTCACCGACAAAGCCGGGGTAACTGGAGGTGAGGTGCGTCAGTGCGCGCAGCATATGCTGCAGCGACGCGCGGTCGCTGTCGTCGCCGAATTCCTGCACTTCGACCCATTTGCGCAGCACCGTGCGCAGGAAACGGGCGGTCATTTCGGCGCGCTCGCTGTAGCGGCCGACCCAGAACAGGTTGTCGGCGGCGCGGCTCGGCACCACGCTGCGGTGTACCGTCGTCGCACCACCGGTGGCGGGTTGCAGCCACAGGCTGTCGTGCCGTTCCGGCTCCGACGCCAATACCCAGGTGTCTTTGCTGACGCCGCCGGTCTGGTTGGAGACATCGACGCCGCCCTTGTCGAGCGCGGAACGGGTGAGGCCGCCCGGCATCACCACATAGCCGTCTTCGCGTGCGACCATGAAGCTGCGCATCACGGCATGACGCGGTTCGATGCGGCCGTCGATCAAGGCCGGCACGGTGGAGAAGCTCACCAGCTCCTGGCCTACATACTGCCGCGGACGTGAGCGGATGCGCACGCGCAGGCTTTCCAGCTCCTTGCGGCTGAGGTTGGGGCCGAATACGGGCTGCGCCGCACGATGGCGGTAAATGGGTTTGATCACCAGCTTGTCGAGATTCTTCAGGACGTAGTCGCGTTCCTTGGCCTGTCCGCACCACCAGGTCGCGACCGACGGCAGTTGCAGTTCCTGACCGAGAAAATGCTCGGCGATGGCCGGCAGAAAGGCCATCAGCGCGGGATTTTCCAGTACGCCGGAACCGAGCGGATTGGCGATGGCGACATTGCCGCGCCGCGCGACTTCCAGCAGACCGGCGACACCGAGCTGCGATTCCTCGCGCAGTTCCAGCGGATCACAGTAGTCGGCGTCGACCCGGCGCAGTATGACGTCGACGGCCTTGAGGCCGTCCAGCGCCTTCAGCCAGACGCGGCCGTCGCGCACCACCAGATCGCTGCCCTGAACCAGGTTGTAACCCAGATACGCCGCCAGATAGGCGTGTTCGAAATAGGTTTCGTTATGCGGGCCCGGCGTCAGCACCACCACCCTCGGGTCGGCCTTGTTATGCGGTGCAATTGCCGCCA
>JBFEJM010000374.1:0-2919 GCA_041553175.1 Gammaproteobacteria bacterium
GCTGGCCAACATGGCGCCGGAATACGGTGCGACCTGCGGCATCTTCCCGATCGATGAAGAGACGCTGAACTATCTGCGCCTGTCCGGCCGCCCCGATGATCAGGTCGCACTGGTCGAGGCCTATGCCAGGGAACAGGGCATGTTCCGCGTCAAGGGCCAGCCGGATGCGGCCTACAGCAGTGTGGTCGAACTCGACATGAAGACTGTCGAGCCGAGCCTGGCTGGACCGAAGCGCCCGCAGGACCGGGTGCCGCTGAAAAAATCCAAGGTCATGTTCAATGACGCCCTGGCCGCCCTGAAGAAGGAACGCAATCTCACCAGCAAGCCGGCCAAGGCGCACATCGGCGGCGGCGCGCACGAACTCAGCGACGGCGCTGTGGTGATCGCGTCTATCACCTCCTGCACCAACACGTCGAACCCTTCCGTGATGCTCGGCGCCGGTCTGGTGGCGAAGAAAGCCGCCGCGCTCGGTTTGAAAGTGAAGCCCTGGGTAAAGACCTCGCTCGCGCCCGGCTCGCAGGTGGTCACCGAATACCTGCAACAGGCCGGGCTGCTCGATGATCTGGAAATGCTCGGTTTCCATATTGTCGGTTACGGTTGCGCCACCTGTATCGGCAATTCCGGCCCGCTGCCGGAACCGGTCTCCAAGGCGATTGCCGAGGGCAATCTGTCGGCGTGTTCCGTTTTGTCCGGCAACCGCAATTTCGAAGGCCGCGTGCACGCCGAGGTGCGCATGAACTACCTGGCCTCGCCGCCGCTGGTGGTCGCCTACGCCATCGCCGGCACCATGGACATCGATCTCTACAACGATCCCATCGGCGTCGACAGCAAGGGCAACAAGGTGTTCCTGAAAGACATCTGGCCATCACAGAAGGAAGTCAGCGATATCGTCGCCAGTTCCGTCAATCGCAAAGAGTTCACTGACGTCTATGCCAATGTGTTTCAGGGCGAGAATCGCTGGACCAGCCTGGCGTCGCCCGAGGGCCAGCTGTTCGACTGGAGCGGCGATTCGACCTACATCAAGAATCCGCCCTACTTCGACGGCATGAGCAGAATGCCCGGCAAGGTCAGCGACATCAAGGGCGCGCGTGCGCTCGCGCTGCTCGGCGATTCGGTCACCACCGACCATATCTCGCCGGCCGGCGCCATCAAACCGGACAGCCCCGCCGGCAAATACCTGCTCGAGCATGGTGTGCAGAAGGGCGACTTCAATTCGCTCGGCTCGCGTCGCGGCAATCATGAAGTCATGATGCGCGGCACCTTCGCCAATATCCGTCTGCGCAACCTGCTGGCACCCGGCACCGAAGGCGGCGTCACCCTGCACCTGCCCGACGGCAAACCGATGTCGATCTATGACGCGGCCATGCAGTACCGCGACGAGAATATCCCGCTGATCGTGATCGCCGGCAAGGAGTACGGTTCCGGTTCGTCGCGTGACTGGGCCGCCAAGGGGCCGCGTCTGCTCGGCATCCGTGCGGTGATCGCCGAGAGTTACGAGCGCATCCACCGCTCCAACCTGATCGGCATGGGCATCCTGCCGATGCAGTTCAACGACGGCGAATCCGCCACGTCGCTGGGCCTGACCGGTCGCGAGCTGTTCAACATTGAAGGACTGGGCGACGGCTCCGCCAAGAGCGTCACGGTGAAAGCCACCGGTGAGGACGGCAAAGTGAAAAGCTTCACCGCCCGCGTGCGCATCGACACTCCGCAGGAGGTCGAGTACTACCGTCATGGTGGTATTCTGCAGTACGTATTAAGACAGTTGGCCGCGTAGTTCCCCGCACGGGTTGCGTGGAACCATAACGAGGGTCAGAGCCCTTTCCGCGTTGCGCGGCTGCGAGGTCTGACCCCGGCCTGTTGAACAACTAACAGCGGCCCGTCTAAACCACGAGGCATGTATCAACCATTCGTTGCTTGGCGTCTTTAGCGTTCTGGCGCGAGGAAGATTTTTATGGACCTGACTTCTCTCACTGCCGTTTCTCCTGTCGATGGCCGCTACGGTGGCAAGACCGATCCATTGCGGCCGATCTTCAGCGAATACGGCCTGATCCGCCATCGCGTGCTGGTCGAGATCCGCTGGCTGCAGGCGCTCGCGGATCACGAAGGTATTGCGGAAGTGCCAAAGCTCAGCACCCACGCCGGCAAGATTCTCAACGACATCTTCGACAATTTCAGCGAGGAAGACGCGCGTCGGGTCAAAAACATCGAGCGCACGACCAATCATGACGTCAAGGCAGTCGAATACTTCCTCAAGGAAAAGATCGCCGGTAATGCGGAACTCGAGGCGATCAGCGAGTTCATACACTTCGCCTGCACCTCCGAGGACATCAACAACCTCGCCTATGCGCTGATGCTGCGTGAGGCGCGTGGTCAGGTGCTGCTGTCGGTAATGGACAACGTCATCGCTGCCATCGTCGCGCTCGCCCACGACAACGCCGAACTGCCGTTGCTGTCACGCACCCACGGTCAACCGGCCACGCCCACCACTGTCGGCAAGGAAATGGCCAACGTCGCCTACCGCCTGCGCCGCCAGCGCGAACAACTGACACAGGTGCCGATGCTCGGCAAGATCAATGGCGCGGTCGGCAACTACAACGCCCACATGATCGCCTACCCGGAAGTCGACTGGCAGGCCTTCGCGGAGAAATTCGTGACCGGACTGGGCCTGGACTGGAACCCCTACACCATCCAGATCGAACCGCATGATTACATCGCCGAGATGTTCGACGCCATCGCCCGTTACAATACGGTGCTGATCGATTTCTCACGCGACGTGTGGGGCTACATCTCGCTCGGCTATTTCAAGCAGAAAACGGTGGCGGGCGAAGTCGGTTCGTCGACCATGCCGCATAAGGTCAATCCCATCGACTTCGAAAACGCCGAGGGCAATCTCGGTATCGCCAACGCGCTGTTCGATCA
>JBFEJM010000375.1:0-2905 GCA_041553175.1 Gammaproteobacteria bacterium
TGAGGACTGGTAAAACAACATTTCCTTGATAGGGTCTGTGTCGAACCCGGTCATCACTGACCATCTCGTTCAGTTGTATACATCTCGAGAACTGACACCGCCATCACACAGGTCCGTCCGCACCCACTCCTGCTTCGCTAAACGTCGCGCTCTGACAAACTGTCCGCCTGCGCGACAGGCCGCACCCACTCCGACAGCAATGCATAGGACACCGCCAGGATCACCGGGCCGAGAAACACGCCGATGAAGCCGAATGCCAGTACACCGCCCAGCACGCCCATGAATACCAGCAGCAGCGGCAAGGTGCCGCCGCGGCTGATCAGGTAGGGTTTGACCACATTGTCGATGCTGCTGATGACGACGACACCGTAGGCGGCCAGGAAGATGGACCAGCCGATTTCGTCCTGAAAGAACAGCCAGATCGCGGCCGGCCCCCACACCAGCGGCGGCCCCATCGGAATGATCGACAGAAAGAAGGTGAGCAGACCGAGCAGCACGGCGCCGGGCACGCCGGCGATCCAGAACCCGATCAGCGCCAGTACCGACTGGGCGAGCGCCGTGCCGAGAATGCCGTTCACGACGCGCGATATGGTGCCGGCGGTGACTTCGATCAGATGCCGGGCGCGATGCCCCGCCAGGCGCTCCATGACGGCGTGCATCTGAGTGGTGATGGTCCGACCGTCGCGATAGAAGAAAAAGCAGATCAGGATACTGAAGGTGATCAGCACCACGCCCTGGCCGAGCGCGCCGGCCGCCTGAATCGCCCAGTCCTTGAGCGGCAGTTCCTTGAAGGACTGCCGCAGCTGCAGCAACACGCCGCCGACGTCCTCATGCAGCAGCGCCGTCCATTTGGCCGTGAGATAGCTGCCTGCCAGCGGCAGCGATTCCAGCCAGGCCGGCGGCGGCGGGAACGGATTGTCCATGGCCGCACGCAGCATCTTCACCAGCACTGTGGCGCTGTCGACCAGGCTCACGCCCATGATGGCGAACGGCACCACAATCGCCAGCAACAACAGCAGTGTCATCGCCATGGCCGCCGCGCCGGGGCGGCCGGGCACGCGCGCCTGAATCCGCTCATACACCGGCCAGCTCGCATAGGCCAGCACCGCGGCCCTGTTGAGCGAGGCGATGAACGGCCGCAGCACCAGCACGGTCCCGCCGACCAGCAGGACCAGCAGGGCGATAGCCGCCATGAGTTCGATTCGACGCGTCGACTGCAAAGCGATATTCCCCGGTGTGGGATAAAGGGATCAGAGTACTTGAAATCACCTTATTACGAAATCCGTTTTGCCGGTATGGTCGAGTTCGGTCTAAAGCCGCTGAGAAGCCGGGGTTTCGCTCCCGCTAAACCTCGGCTACCCATATTTGGCGGACGTTCATTTATGACGGTGTATTTGCGCCGTGGCGCGCCGTCGATTAGCACACTTCTTTTAAACATAAAAAAAACGGGGCATGTTTCCATGCCCCGCTGCATATACCAACAATCTGTCTGACTTACTTCATGCCGATCTTTTTCTTGATGGCATTGATGACGTCGTCGCTGGAGGTGGCGGTGACGGTCATCAGCAGGCCTTCCTTTTCGTAGAAGCCGGCCAGCGGCGCGGTCTTCTCGTTGTACACGTCCAGGCGATTGCTGATGGCTGCTTCGGTTTCGTCGTCACGCTGCACGACCGGGCCACCGCACTTGTCGCATACGCCTTCTTTCTTCGGCGGGTTGGACTTGACGTTGTAGATGGCGCCGCACTTGGTGCAGGTGCGGCGGGTGGTCAGGCGGTCCAGGATCACGTCGCGGGGCACGTCGATGTTGACCACGCAGTCGAGCTTCTCGTTCATGTTGGACAGCAGCTTCTTCAGTGCTTCCGCCTGGGGAATGGTGCGAGGGAAACCGTCGAGCAGGTAACCGTTCTTGCAGTCTTTTTCTTTGAGGCGCTCGCACATGATGCCCATGATCAGATCATCGGAGACCAGATCGCCGGCCTTCATGGCGGCTTCGGCCTTTTTGCCGAGTTCGCTGCCGGCGGCGACCGCGGCGCGCAGAATATCGCCGGTTGAAATTTGTACCGAGCCGTCGAGCTTGGTGAGCAGTTTGGCTACAGTTCCCTTACCCGCACCCGGTGCGCCGAGAAGAATCAGTTTCATGTGTTTGTCCCATTCTGATGTCAATCAAGAAGATAGAATAAAAAGCTGAGATATCACCGCCATCCGGGGTCGTACTGGGCTGAGCCGTGTTCGAGGGGTGCGGTGGTTTCAGGAGTGCGAATTTTGCGCATGATTCGACTCATTTACAACCCGCATCGGTCAAACCCGGGACAAATCGGGCCTCGACGTCCGACATTTGACGGTCCCATGGCCACTCTGTATTGATATTTTACGTGCACCAGAGGCATTTGACCGGTGCCGATCCTGTATCGATAGGCGGGTTTGCTATGGTTAGGATTTGGTAGGTGGCCGATTCTCTAGAATCCCGGAGGTGATCCATGCAACGCACTGCCCGCGCACTCGTGTGTTTTCTGGCGGCGATGGTCATCGCGGCCCCGGTCTTGGCGGATCGTGACTATACCGGCCGTCCCGGTTACAAGGAACGCCCCTACGACAAGCATCGGCATTACAAGCATCACAAGCATCACGACCATCAATACACCTATCGCGGGCATTGGCGATCCTGGCGTGAATGGGACGACTACGCCCGGCACCACCCCCGTATGTACAAGTACGGACGCTATTACCGCGACGAAGGTCACCTGATGTTCCGAATCTGCGATCCTGACAGTGGCGGTTGTTTCTTCTTCTCGATCGGCCGCTGATCGCTGAATTATTGACGCAAACCCTGTGTTCCATTCGGGCGCAACGCACTGGAATGTGAACCTATATGGTGCACAGGACTCGGCCCGAAATTCGCCTTGAA
>JBFEJM010000376.1:0-2899 GCA_041553175.1 Gammaproteobacteria bacterium
GCACCGGTACCGCGATGCCGCCCTGGCGCGGACTGCTCACGGAAGCCGAAGCAGTCTGGCTGGTGAAGCAGTTGCGGCTGGGAGAATAAATTAGATTCTTAACGCGAAGGCGTCGAAGGCGCGCGAAGGACACAGAATACGAGATAGAAAAGTTTATGGGATGGACTGCAAGGTCGCCTAGACGGGCGATTTGAGACAAGGGCTTTATGTCTTTTAAACATATCAAGTTGGATTTCCTTCGCGCGCCTTCGGCGACTTTGCGTTTGATGGTTCTTGTGCTTGCGCTGTCCGCTTGCGCAACCACCCCGCTGCGCGGAACCGGCGATCTGGGTGTGGTGATCGAGCGTGCGACCGGCAGTGTATTGATCGTGGATACCACGCATAAGTCAATGCTGGCCCGGGTCACGGGCCTGGGCGATCTGTCACACGCCTCGATTGTATATTCACGCGATGAGCGCTTTGCCTATGTGTTTGGCCGCGATGGTGGCCTGAGCAAGATCGATCTTCTGACCGCGCGCATCGTCAAACGCGTCATGCAATCCGGCAACAGCATCGGCGGGGCGATTTCGCAGGACGGAACATTGGTCGCGGTGTCGAATTACGAACCCGGCGGCGTCAAGGTCTTTGCCGCCGACAGCCTGGACTTGGTCGCCGATATTCCGACCGGCGTGAAAGTCGTCGGCCTGACCGATGCGCCGGGCCAGCGCTTTGTTTTCAGCCTGTTCGAGGCGGGCGAAATCTGGATCGCCGATTTCAGTCGCGGCAACACACCGCATCTGACCAAGTTCCATAACGTCGGACGCGAACCTTATGATGCGTTGATCACGGGCGACGGCCGTTACTACATGGCCGGCCTGTTCGGCGAAGACGGTCTGGCGCAGATCGATCTGTGGAATCTCAATGCGGGCGTGCGCCGTGTCCTGCCCGACTACGGTCGCGGTCAGGAAAAATTGCCGGTATATAAAATGCCGCACCTGGAAGGCTGGGCGCTGGCTGGCGATTATGCCTTTGTTCCGGCGGTCGGGCTGCATGAAGTTCTGGTCGTCGATCGTTCCAGCTGGGAACCGGTCGCCCGTATTCCCGTTCATGGCCAGCCGGTGTTTGTCATGGGGCGTCCCGACGGGCGCCAGGTCTGGGTCAATTTCGCCCACCCGCTCAATGATACGGTTCAGGTGATCGACGTCGCGACGCTTGCGGTCGTGCATGAACTCAAACCGGGCAAGGCCGTGCTGCATATGGAGTTCAGCCCTCGTGGCGAGTCGGTATGGGTATCGGTACGCGACGAGGATCGCATCGATATCTATCGCACCGCCGATTTCGAACGCATCGGCACGCTGCCGGCGGAGAAGCCCAGCGGCATATTCTTCACCAATCGCGCGCATCGCATCGGGTTGTGAAAAGCATGGAATGTATGCGAATCGACGGACCCTCTTTTACATTCGTTACGGGTTTCCTTCGCGCGCCTTTGGTGCCTTCGCGTTAAGAGGGTTTTGTCGCAAACGCCATGGACCATCGAGCTGAACTGACTGAGCTGGAACGCCGTCTGCTGGACCACTACCAGCGCGGCCTGCCTGTGTCCGCGACCCCCTACGCCGACATGGCGAAGGCCCTTGCGGTGACAGAGGGGGACGTGATTACCGCCCTGCAGCACTTGCAGGCGACCGGCGTCATCAGCCGGGTCGGACCGGTGTTCCGTACCCATGCGGTCGGTGCCTCGACCCTGGCGGCGATGCAGGTTCCGTCCGAACAATTGGAGGACATTGCCGCCATCGTCAGCAGCTTCAGTGCCGTCAATCATAATTACGAACGCGAGCATCGGTTCAATCTATGGTTTGTCGCCACCGCCGCCACCGATGCCGAATTGAGCGACGTACTGCGGAAGATCGAGCAATTGACCAATATCAAGGTGATGACCTTGCCGATGCTGGAGGATTACCACATCGATCTGGGGTTCGACCTGCAATGGACATGAAGACGACAGAGCATTTTGGACGTAGCGAGGCGCGTGTTCCTTTAAGCGATCTGGACTTGGCGTTGATCGGCGCTATCCAGACGGGTCTGCCGCTGGTCCCGCGTCCCTATGCGGTTATCGCCGAACGTCTGGGGATCACGGAGTCGAATGTCATCGAGCATGTCGAGCAGTTGCAGTCCGCGGGCGTCATCAAGCGTATGGGGCTGGTGGTGCGCCATCGCGAACTGGGCTATGGCGCCAATGCGATGGTGGTCTGGGATGTGCCCGATGCCGACGTGGCGGACTTGGGTCGTTGCCTGGGCCGCTTCGAGTTCGTCACCCTGTGCTATCGCCGCCCGCGCAAGGGGCCCGACTGGCCTTACAATCTCTTTTGCATGATTCATGGTCAGGACCGGGAAGAGGTGCAGGGCAAGGTCAGACAGATTGTGCAGTGCTGCGGTCTGGAGAATATTCCGCACAGCGTTCTGTTCAGTGGTCGCCGTTTCAAGCAGCGTGGCGCTCACTATCGCGATGCCGCCAGCCGTGAAGCGCAGGTGACCGCCTGATGTCGCCGGCCACAGCTCCGCTCAATGTCCCAGCAGCGGCGGAACTCGACGCATTGGATCGTCGTATCATCAATCGACTGCAGGACGGTTTTCCCATCAGTGAGTTTCCCTATGCCGAGGTGGCCGCCGAACTCGGCACGGACGAGGCTGAGTTGCTCGCGCGTGTTGATGCCCTGCTGGAGCGCGGCGTGCTGAGCCGGTTCGGTCCCATGTATCAGGCCGAGCTCATGGGTGGCGGGCTGACACTGGCGGCGATGCAGATCGCGCCGGACGATTTCGAGCGCGTCGCCGAGCAGGTCAACGCCTTTCCCGAGGTCGCGCACAATTACGCCCGCGATCACGAATTCAACATGTGGTTTGTGCTGGCCACCGACTCACCGGA
>JBFEJM010000377.1:0-2899 GCA_041553175.1 Gammaproteobacteria bacterium
ATCGGCATGCCCAGCTGGCAGGCCGCGGGTGACCCGCATTACCGCATCTGGATGACCCATACCCCGCACGGGACAGTCGTCGACGATCCGCTCAAGCTCGGTGAAAGCATGAACAGGCACGTCAGTTACACCGGTGCCGCCATCTCGATGTACACGCACATGGGCACGCACATCGATGCCCTCAATCACTTTGGCCTCGATGGCCGAATCTGGAACGGCTTCAGTGCGAAAGCGCATCTCGGTGACCGCGGCTGGAAGGTCGCCGGTGCGGAACACATACCGCCGATTATTGCGCGCGGAGTGCTGATCGACATTGCCGCCGCCAAGGGTGTGGAGATGCTGCCTGACGGTTATCGCGTGACGCGGACGGACCTGATCAACGCGCTGAAAAGGCAACAGGTGGAACTGCGCGAAGGTGATGTGGTGCTGATCCGTACCGGGCGCATGCAGCGCTATTAGGATGCGGCCGCCTACATGGCCAATCCGCCCGGCATGGGAATGTCCGCGGCCCGTTATCTGGTCGAAGAGGGCGGCGCCATGATCGTCGGCGCGGACAACCTGAGCTTTGAATCCTTTCCTTCGCAGGTCGAGGGCAACTATGTCCCGGTGCACACCTACCTGTTGGCGGAACAGGGTGCCCCCATCCTGGAGCTGGTCAATCTGGAAGCGCTTGCCCGGGACAAGGTCTATGAGTTCGCCTTCATCGGCGGCTCGCTGAAGCTGCGCGGCGCGGATGGCGCGCCCATTCGCCCCATCGCGCTGCCGCTGCGCGCGCCGGCAGCGGGAGGTGCGTCATGATCGCGATCGAAGGCCTGGCCCATGTCGGAATACGGGTGACCGAGTTCGGCCGATCCATCGCGTTCTATCGCCTGTTCGGCTTTGAAGTGGTGCGCGAGGATTACCGCGAAAAGGTAGTGGTGCTGCGGCATCGCGGCGGTCTCGAACTGAACCTGCTGGATTCCGCAACGAGCGACAACGATGCACGCAATATTCTCATGGACGTGGCGGCGCGCTACCCGGGTCTGACGCATCTCGCATTGCGCGTAGGGGAGATCGCTGCGGCACAACGTGATGTCAGCACCATGGGAATAGCGATCACGGAAGGTCCGGTCACGTTCGGTGACGGCAGCACCTCCATCTTCATTCGGGATCCGGATCGCAATGTGATCGAACTGTCACAGCCGCAACGGGTGTATGAGTCGCAATCGAGTCTTCCGCATTCGTTGCACGAGGAGACATCAGAATGAAAGCGCTTATCCTGCTTATCGTCTCCGGCATTCTCGCCGCCGGTGTCTTTATCGCCGGGAAACAGGCCAGCAGCGAGCAGCTTTCGCCTCTGCTGATCCTGTTCTGGCAAATGAGCGGTGGTGCGCTGGTGGTATGGACCGTGTCATTGCCTTCACGCCGGTTTCCGGTCTGGGATGCGGTGCATGTGCGCTATTACCTGATCGGTGGCTTATTGGGGGTGAGTCTTCCCTATGTGCTCGCCTTTACCGTGCTGCGGGAGTTGCAGGTCGGTACCGTCGGACTGATTACCGCCTTATCACCCGTGGTGACGTATGCCATGGCGCGCGTGCTGGGCCTGGAGCGGGGTCATCCACTGCGGCTGCTGGGACTCATCATCGGCCTCGGCGGTGTGGCGCTGCTGGTGGCGCCTCAGGACTCCATTGAGTTTGCAGGAGAGTGGCGATTCATGCTGCTGGCCCTGGGTATTCCCGTGACACTCGCCGTCGCCAATATCTACCGCAGTCGGTTCTGGCCGGCCGGAAGCGAGGCGATGCCGCTGGTGATCGGCATGCTGAGCGTGCAAAGCCTGTGCTTGTTCGTCGCCAACCTGATCCTCGGCGGTTTTCAACACACCGGTTCAGTATCTCTGGATACCGGGCTGGTACTGACCGTGCTCGCACTCATGGCAGGCGCGTCCTATCTCAGTTCCTTCAAGCTCCTGAAAATTGGCGGGCCGGTCTATCTCAGTCAGATGGGCTATGTGATTACAGCCGTGACATTGCTGGCCGGAATTGTGTTGTGGGGTGAGCGCTATGACAGTCATGACCTGTGGAGCATGGGGCTCATCCTGACGGGTGTTCTGTTGACCACATTCGTGCACCAGGTGCCACCGTCGAAGACATCGGCGCCCGGCGTGTCCGAGTGCTGATCCTGTTACGTTACATAGTCATGGGAGAAGATCGAAATGAATGTTATTGAAGCCTTGAACTGGCGCTATGCCGTACGGCGGTTTTCATCTGACCGGATCGATGAGGAAAAAGTGCAGGACCTGTTGACTGCCACCCGCTTGAGCCCCACCTCATACGGATTGCAGCCGTATCGGTTGATTGTGGTGAATGATCTCGATGTGCGCAGAGCATTGTTCGAGCATGCAATGGGGCAGGACAAAGTGGTCGAGTGCTCGCACCTGGTGGTGTTTGCGGTGCAGACCGATGTTGGTGATGAGATGGTGGAGCGATATATCCGGTCTGTTGCGGAAACGCGAGGCAAGTCGGTCGATGATCTGCAGCCGCTCGCCGATCACATGAAGGATGTCTTCAGAGCTATGAATGCGGCAGACAAACGCGAATGGGCGCATCAGCAGGCCTATATCGCCCTCGGGACCTTGCTCACTGCCGCCGCAGTCATGGAAATCGATACCTGTCCAATGGCCGGATTCGAATCGAAGGGTTTCGATCGCGTGCTCGGTCTGAGTGAACTGGGGCTCGAGACCTCCGTGATCTGCGCGCTGGGTGTGCGACATCCCGATGACCGCAACGCCCTGTTGCCGAAGGTGCGTTATGACCATTCCGAAATGGTCATTGCCGTATAACGCGGAAGAATCAGCCCGCCCACGTGTAAGCCGATTCTGAATATCATCGGAAGTCCCATGCCATTGATAATTATCAACAGC
>JBFEJM010000378.1:0-2896 GCA_041553175.1 Gammaproteobacteria bacterium
CGACGCTGACGATGCGGTTAATTTCACGAACAATTTCCGTGAACTGGTACAGCGCGCGATTGAGCTAAAGCCGGAAGAGGACAGTCAGGTGATCCTCGATCTCAAGCAAGACCTCGATCAGGCCTACGAACAGTGTTGCGGCCTGCCGGGGGATACCAGTGAGATGAAGGTGGCTCTCCGCAAACTGATCGATGTGGTTATGCGTGCGGTGTGGCGGGGAGCGGAATCCGATCCCGCCGCACAAACCAAACTCCGGGAAGAGGAACTGGCCCGGGAGACACACTTTGAATTACTGGAACACGCGCTGATTGCGGACCTCCTGCGCCCGGACTCGCCGATTCCTTCGAATGAGCTCGCTGCGACACTCTTGAGCGAGACCGAACCCGCCGTTGCGGCAGCAATCAGCTTGTTCGACCCTGACCAGCTGACGCTTATCTGCCAGGATGCACAGAAATTGCTCGCCACCCTCCCCGAAGTGTCACCCTGGCGGGAATCCGCGATGGCGCGATACGCTCAGATCGAACGCCACAGAATCGCACTGACCGGCCGCCCCCTCGGCGCACGTTAGGCGCAAACTTGCGCTTCAAGGACAATTGGGCTAACGTCCGCGGACGTCCCTGTGAGTAACGTCCGCGTCCGCCAGGGATCCCTTTCAATACGCAGCCAATCGAACTCATGAGCGAACCCGTCCACCGCGCCACTCCGGGCCGCCGTACCGATGATCAACCGCCAGGTGTTGACCGACGTCAACGCCCGGACCGTCGCGGCAGACTAGTAGACTTCGGTGAAATGCGCTCTCCCAGCTGGTCAGAGCAGATGGTGCAGTTTCTTACCCGTTATCTGTTCGTGGCGCTGGGCGTGCTCTTCTTCAACTTCACCCAAGGCATCAGCCCGACCTGGATGACGCTCGTACAGCTCAACCTGGCCTACGCTACCTATTTCATTCTCAACAGCGTTCTGTTCTGGCATGCGAGCCGCAAGCATATCTGTCCGTCTCGTTTCCGTCTGGCTATGTGGGTCGATATCATGATCGTATCGATATCCGTACTGAACGATCCCTATGCGATTCCACCCTCGTTGCTGGTCTTTATCATGGTGGTACTGGGCAACGGCATGCGCTATGGCATGCGCCTGTTTCGTGAATCGCTGATCGGCTGTTTCACCATGGCCATGCTGGTATTGAGTCTCCGTTATGCCGGCGATAGCAGTGCCCTGTCACCTGGCCTGGTATTTCTGAATCTGTTCGGCGGAATTATCCTGCTCTACGCTTATATCCTCATGGGTCGCATCGAACTTTCGCGTGCCCAGTTGGAGCAGCGCAGCCGTGTCGATACCCTGACCGGACTCATGAATCGCCGCGGTCTGCTGGAAACAGCAGACGAACTGTTCAAACAATTGAGCCGCGATCACGAACGCCTGGTGGTCATGTTTGCCGACCTGGACAAGTTCAAGAGCATCAATGACACTCATGGCCACGCCACCGGAGATCAGGTACTGAAGCGGTTCTCCGCTATCCTGCGTAGTTCCGTTCGTGATGGCGACATTGCCGCCCGCCTGGGGGGAGACGAATTCGTACTGATACTGCCTGGAACGGATATCGATCAGGCCGAAGTCGTAGCCCAGCGCATTCAGGGCCAGGTCACGGATTGCGCCAATCAGCACAAGCTGTCCACAGTGTCACCATCGGCCTGGGTGAAGCGCCCAAGCACGGTGACTCGCTGTCGGATGTACTCGAACAGGTGGACCGTGCGCTGTATCACGCCAAGGCGACCCATTCCGGCGGCGGAATCATGCGCGCCTGCTCCATTGAAGCGGCTTAGCGACATCCGGACCGGCCGCCTGTCTCAGCGATGACTCGCGAACTCATTATTCTGCGTCACGCCAAATCGGACTGGAACCAGTCCTGTAGTGATTTCGACCGGCCTCTGAACAAACGCGGAAACCGGGATGCACCCCGCATCGGTGAATGGCTGAAAACCCATGCTGAACCCGCTGATCACATTCTCGGTTCCCCCGCGTTGCGTGCACGGCAGACTCTTGAGCATGTATGTAGTGCAGCCGCGATCCCCCTGACCTCCATTAGCTGGGACGAGCGCATGTACCTTGCGTCACTCGAAGGACTGATTGCCCTGCTTGGTGAGTTGCCCAATAGCAGCCAGCGCGCACTGCTTGTCGGCCATAATCCGGGACTGGAGGAACTCCTGCTCTATCTGTCACGCGATCCCATACAGCGGAGTGATACTGGAAAGCTGTTGACGACCGCCACGCTGGCCCATCTGAAAGTAAACGTGGCATGGCCTCAGTTACAGCGTGGTTGTGCAACGCTGTTGCGAATCGTGCGCCCCGGAGATCTCGCATGACCCTTTCTGTCCTTGGATTTTCCCCCAAACTGGACTAAGTTCAGAGGTATCGTTCTAGCCAATCCCGCACGGAGAAGGAGTACTTCATGCAGCACACGCTTCCCGATAACACGGCCGAACCGTTACCGATTCCTGAAATTCATTCAGTGAATGACCGTGACCCACTGCGCTGGCTTGCATTGGGCTGGCGAGACATGCGGCGTGTTCCGAGCAAAAGCCTGGGTATTGGCGCTGCTCTGGTGCTGTTCAGTTATGTCCTGACCTGGGGTGCCTGGTCATCTCCGATCCTCCTGCTGACCTTCGTCAGCGGCTTCCTGCTCGCGGGCCCGTTTCTCGGCCTTGTCTTTTATGATCTCAGTCGCCGTCTGGAAAACGACGAAGCGCCGACACTTAGCCACGCATTCGCCAGCCTGCGCGACAACCCGTTGTCGATCGTGCTACTCGTGTTGGTACTGGGACTGATTTTTCTGGCCTGGATACGACTGACTGCACTCATGGCAGCTTTGTCTGTCGCCGTGATCGATCCGAGTCTGCCG
>JBFEJM010000379.1:0-2890 GCA_041553175.1 Gammaproteobacteria bacterium
ATTATCATATACTTATCTATTACCATCATGACCAGTGCCGAAAGCGCACCAGCGGCCAGATCGTCCAGCATAATGCCGAATCCACCGGATAACCGCCGATCCAGCACCCGGATCGGCCAGGGCTTGAAAATATCGAGCAGGCGGAACAGGACGAAACCCGCCACCACCCATGCCCAGCCGGGCGGGGCCCAGGCCATGGTCAGGAGATAACCCACCACCTCGTCCCAGACGATGCCCGGATGATCGTGCACACCCAACGCCTGAGCGGTACGGCCGCACAGATAGATGCCAAGCAGGAATGCCAGCAGCACCAGCGAAAGGTAATACGCGTGCGGCAGCTGAATACACAACAGATAGATCGGAATGGCGACCAGCGTGCCCGCGGTACCCGGTCCCCGTGGTGCGAGACCGCTGCCGAACCCCAGTGCCAGCAGATGACCGGGATCGCGCAGCAACGCGGTCGGAATGGCTGCCGGCGCCGATTTCATATTCACTCGCGGCGACCAACATCAGGCGAAATGGTCATAACCCCGTCCTGTTGCGTTATAGGCACGGCCGTCGTCGTGACAGCAGCGCACACCGAGCTTTGCCTCGATCTCGCCTACCTGTGTTATCGGTTGCGAGAGCGCCTCCGCGCGCGTCAATACGGATTCGACCTGTGCCGGCGCTACGGTGAAACACAGTTCGTAATCATCACCGGCACTCAATGGCAGTTCGAACCAGTCCGCCGACGAGACCTCCACCTCGCGCTGAAACGCGGCTGAACGCGGCAACCGGTCTACCCATAGCGTTGCACCCACCTGACTTTGTTCGAGGACATGACCGAGATCGGCCAGCAGACCGTCCGAAATATCGATCGCGGCGTGGGCCAAACCGCGCAACTGCTCGCCCAGGGCAACACGCGGTTGCGGACAGTTCAGCCGATCGATCAGGTCGGCATCCGGCTTTGGCCCTTGCGCGGCCGCTCGCGACTGCCGCAATCCCAGACCGGCGTCACCGAGCGTTCCGGAAACAAACAGCTGATCACCGGGTTTCGCCCCCGAGCGCAGCAATGCCTGACCGGGCGGCACTGTGCCGAGCAATTGTACCGTTATTGTCAGCGGGCCACGCGTGGTATCACCGCCCACCAGCGCCACGCCATGAGCATCCGCCAGGGCAAAGAAACCCTGCGCGAACGCCTCCAGCCAGGTGTTATCGGCCTGTGGCAACGTCAGCGCCAGTGTCGCCCAGCGCGGTTGCGCACCGAGCGCAGCCAGATCGCTCAGGTTAACTGCCAGTGCCTTGTGGCCAAGACTGTTCGGTGGCGTCGACAGGGGAAAGTGCACGCCCTCAACCAGCGTATCGACAGCCGCCACCAGCTGTTCCCCCGGCGGCAATGCCAGTACGGCGGCATCATCACCGATGCCGGTCACGACGTCTGCGCGCGAACCTGCATGCGCAGCAAAAAAACGATCGATAAGGGAGAATTCAGAAAGGCTCATAGGGGATATAAAGCCCTTTTAACGCCAAGCCGCCCGAGGTACCCGGGACGCAGAAGGAAATAATCTCATAAAGGTTTCCTTTGCGCGCCCTCGGCGCCTTGGCGTTGAAAAATATTTCCCGCGCCGCGCACTCAGTCGCGCAGTTCCGCCGCACGCAAGTCGCGCGCGAGCCGATCCAGCGTCGCATTCACGAAGGTATGACCCTGCTCGGCACCGAACTTCTTGGCCAACGCAACCGCCTCATTCAGAACGACGCGATAGGGAACATCCAGCCGGTATTTGAGTTCGTATGCAGCCACCCGCAGCACCGCCCGCTCAACCGGATCCACTTCATCCAGCGGTCGCGCCAGGACCGGCGTCAGCATCCGATCCAGCTCATCACAGCCCTGTACGACACCGCGCACCAACGCTTCGAAATACTCGGCATCGGCGCTGCGGTTGTCTTCATCGGCGAGAAACTGCGCCAGCACCTCGGCGACGTCGTGCGCCGTCATCTGCCACTGATAAACGGCCTGCATGGAGAGGCGTCGCGCTTTTGCGCGTGCAGCACTGGTAAACCGGCCGGGGCCGGCTGCCGCCCGATTGGTCATCAAGCCTCCAGATTCCGCAGCAGGTCCACCATTTCAATGGCGGACATCGCTGCCTCCACGCCTTTGTTGCCGGCCTTGGTGCCGGCGCGCTCGATGGCCTGTTCGATGCTGTCCACGGTCAGTACACCGAAGGCGATCGGGATATCGAATTCCATACCGACACTGGCCAGTCCCTTGGTGCATTCGCCGGCGACATATTCGAAATGCGGTGTGCCGCCCCGGATCACCGCACCGAGGGCGATGATGGCATCATACTTCTTGGACGCGGCCAGTTTCTTCGCCACCAGCGGCATTTCGAACGCGCCCGGCACGCGGATGATATGCAGATCCTGCTCTTCGGCACCGTGGCGTTTGAGGCAGTCGACGGCACCCGTCACCAGGCTCTCCACCACAAAACTGTTGAAGCGCGCCACCAGCAGTGCAAAGCGCGCACCGCGCACCTGCAGCTGGCCTTCGATCTCGATCAATTTGCTCATTGTCAGTATCCCAGGTTCAGTGATCTGTTCAGTCTATCGTAAATTCCGTCACTTTTAACGCTATGGACGCGAAGGAAAGCCACTACATTCTGGCCACGGAAAACACGGACATGGTTAATAGTCGCACATTCATGCCGGGCGCAATCACGTAGCGGAATGTGTCAGCAACCTGTACCGCGCACTACATTCGGCGCATTACGGTCTTTGGCCTAATGCGCCCTACGAAAACGAATTATATCCGTGCTTGCCGTGTCAAATGTCTTTTTCTTTCGCGCGCCTTTGCGTCCTTCGCGGTAAAAGTTATGTTTTCAAAGCTTCAATCGCACGGCACGTACTCGACCAC
>JBFEJM010000380.1:0-2890 GCA_041553175.1 Gammaproteobacteria bacterium
CCGATCCAAGGGAGTATCCGACAGAATCACTGCGAATTCCTCGCCCCCGAACCGACCCACCACATCGGTTTTGCGCAGTCGTTGCTGCAGCAGTCGGGCGAGACTCTTGATCACGCGATCACCGACCGGATGTCCATAGGTATCATTGACAGACTTGAAGCGGTCGATATCGATCATGGCAAACGTGAAATCACTACCGCGACGGCGCGCGCGTTCGACCTCGTTCTCCAACGCCTCCTTGACCGAAGTATGATTAAGCAGACCGGTAAGACTGTCGCGATGCAGAAAGGAGGCGAGTACGCGCGATCGCCGCACTCGGTAATGTACCGCCGCAACCAGCTGATCAGGCTCGATGGGCTTGGTCAGGAACTCATCGCCGCCCCGGCGCATGGCATCGATTTGCTTGTGCAAGTTGGTCTCTGATGACAAATAGACGATGGGAACGCCGACGTAGGCATCTTCCTGCCGGATCACCGCCGCTAGTTCCACGCCGCTGCAGCCCGGCATGTAGATGTCCATCAGAATCAGCTCAGGATTGAATTCAGCCAACACCCGCATCGCCTGCATGGGTTCATTGACCATCCGCACCACGAAACCCGCCTGCTCCAGCACCAAACCGAAATGCTGCGCCATGGCGACCTGGTCTTCGACGATCAGAATCCGGTAAGGCTCGACGCGCTGCTGTTCGGTCAACTGCCCCAACCGCCCGGCGATGACACCGGCATCAGCCGGCCAGGTGAAATAGGCTCCACAGCCCGCCCGCACAGCCGCGAGCCGAATTTCCAGATCAAACCGATCCGCCACGACAATGACCGGCAGTCTGTTCGTGGGATTCTCGGTATCGACACAGGACTTCACGGCAGCGAGACTGGCATCGGTCGGATCCTGGGCAATCACGACGCCCGCCGGCAGTTGCCCCCGCAAAGCCGATTCCAACTCCGCAGGTTGTGCAAAATAGTGCACCTGATAGCCATAGTATCCGAGCTGTTCGCTGAGTTCGTCGACTTCGATCGATTTCTCGCCCAGCAGATACAGAGGCTGCAGCGTCGAAGATTCACCGCCCTTGTCGCCTTCGCTCTGCGCATCCGCGCGCACCTGATCGGTTCCGGCCAGCTGCAATGCCGCGAGCAACGCATCCAACAATGCGGGCACCTTAGCGCGGATGGCCGCCACATCAGCCGCCGTGCCGTCCAACAGACTTTTGAGTTCGACCTCAAGCGCTCGCGCCCGTACGCTGAGGTCGTCGAAGCCGAAGGTCGCACCCGATCCGGCCAGGCTATGCGCTGACCGATGCAATTCCTGCAGTCGATCCGCGCCCCAAGCCTCAGCCTGCAACTCACGCCACACCTTCTTCAGTTCGGCTGCCTTGGTCGGCAACTCGGCCTTGTATGCACGCGCTATTTCGGCGAGCTTGGCTTCGAGTTCGCCGCCGTTAATCATTTCGGCGGTCCCAGATCGCACGCACCTTGTCAGCCAGCGTCATTGGATCGAACGGTTTCGGAATGACATCAAGCGCGCCCAGTTTCAGATATTGCTCGACTTCCTGCGGCTGCACCTTTGCGGTCATGAAGACCACCGGCTTGTCTTTGCCTTCGGCCGTTTCCCGCAGCGCACGCAGCGTCGTCGGCCCATCCATGCCCGGCATCATGACATCCAGCAGTATGAGATCGGGCTTGAACGCCAGGATCTTCTCCAGCGCTTCATGACCCGAACTGCAGACCTCGACGGTAAATCCACCAAGATGCTCGAGCGCCAACCTCGCCACCGCCTGAATATCGGGTTCATCCTCGACATACAGAATCCGTTGCAATGTCATGCTCATGAAGATCACTCCCCACTTGTGAAATTTTTATTTGTGCTAGTAAGAGATTCAGTGAAGTCAGCGTGCCGGATGAAGTCGAGTTGTCTCCATTTGATTTTTTACTGCTACCGGCACCCTGGCCAGAACCATGAATGCACCTGACTATGCTACGACTCCGGGCTTGCTGGGATAATCGGGGTAGCAGATTTCACATCGAGGTTTTGCGCACGATGACGCAGGAGGTGATCCATCAGCACGATGGCCAGCATCGCCTCTGCAATCGGCGTGGCGCGGATACCGACGCAGGGGTCATGCCGCCCATGCGTCACCACTTCGACCGGTTCACCGGCAATGTTCACTGACCGTCCCGGCAGGCGCATGCTGGAGGTCGGCTTGAGCGCGATATGGGCGATAATATCCTGCCCGGAAGAGATGCCGCCCAGGATGCCGCCGGCATTGTTGCTCAGGAAACCCTGTGGAGTGATTTCATCACGGTGCTCAGTGCCCTTCTGTTCGACGCTGGCGAACCCCGCACCGATCTCGACGCCTTTGACTGCATTGATGCTCATCAGCGCGTGAGCGATATCGGCGTCCAGCCGGTCGAAAATGGGTTCACCCAGTCCGGGGGGAATGCCTGTCGCCACCACCGAAACGCGTGCGCCAATCGAATCTCCCGACTTGCGCAGCGCATCCATATACGCCTCCAGCTCCGGCACCATCGCGGCATCGGGCCAGAAGAAAGGGTTGGTCTCTACCACCGACCAGTCGAACGTGGTCGGCCGGTTGGGCCCAAGCTGGGACAGATAGCCGCGAATGTGCACTCCCAGATGCCCGGCCAGATATTTCTTGGCGATTGCGCCCGCGGCGACGCGCATCGCGGTCTCGCGCGCAGACGAGCGGCCACCTCCCCGATAGTCGCGGAAGCCGTATTTCTGCTGGTAGGTGTAATCGGCATGCCCCGGCCGGAACCGGTCCATGATATTGGAATAGTCCTTGGAGCGCTGATCGGTGTTGTGAATGATCAGCGCGATCGGCGCACCGGTGGTACGACCCTCGAATACCCCGGACAGGATCTGGACGGCATCGTCC
>JBFEJM010000381.1:0-2884 GCA_041553175.1 Gammaproteobacteria bacterium
CGCGGTTGTGGGTCAGGGCGAGTTGATGAACAGCCGTGTGCATGGGTCCGAAGATGCGCTGGCCGAGCAGACCTGTGCCAGGCTGATGGACGATATCGAGCCGCGGTTGCTCATTGGAGGCCTCGGCATGGGTTTTACGCTGGCGGCTGCACTTCATCACCTCGGCGACAGGGCGCGGATTGTGGTGGCTGAATTGGTCCCGGCGGTGGTGGCGTGGAATAGGGGGCCGTTGGGGGAACTGGCCGGACACCCGCTGCAGGATCCGCGTGTGACGGTAATTGAAGGGGACGTCGCCCGTGTATTGAAATTCGAGCAGCAGGCCTTCGATGCGATTCTGCTGGACGTGGACAACGGCCCCGAGGGGCTCACGCACAAGGCGAACGACTGGCTCTATGGTGTGGACGGTTTGAATGCCGCCTATACGGCACTGCGCCCGCAGGGTGTGTTGGCGGTGTGGTCGGCCGGCCCGGACCGGGATTTCATGCAACGCCTGCGCAAGGTTGGCTTCGAGGTGGATGAGGTGCGCGTACATGCCCACGGCAAGAAGGGCGCTCGCCATGTTATCTGGTTCGCCAGGCGCACGGTTTAGCCTGAGCGGATACCGGGTTAGAATGCGTGATACGAATACTGCGACAAGCAAAGGTAAGTCTTATGGCGAACTCATTCGGTGATCAGTTTCTCAAGGCGGGCCTGGTCAACAAGACCCAGCTCAGCAAGGCGCAGAAATCAAAGAACAAGCAGCAGAAGCTGAAGCAGAAACAGAAGATCGAGGTGGTCGATGAGGCCGCGGTGGCGGCCCGGCAGGCGGCAGCGGAAAAGGCGGCGCGCGATCGTGAACTCAATCGTCAGCAGCGGGAAGAGGCCGAGCGCAAGGCGGTCAAGGCGCAGGTCCGGCAACTGATCGAGTTGAATCGGTTGCCGCGGGATGACGGCGATGTGGGATATAACTTTCAGGACGGCGCCGTGGTCAGGAGAATCTTCGTCACGGAGGATGCTCACGCCAAACTCGGACGCGGTATTCTCGCCATTGTCAGATTCGACGATGGCTACGAGGTGATTCCATCGGTGGTGGCGGAGAAGATCAGGCTGCGCGATGAATCCTGCATTGTCAGTGCTGCCGCAAGTCAGTTGGAGAGCGGGGAGGATGACCCCTATGCCGATTACAAGGTTCCCGACGATTTGATGTGGTGACAACGAGGGGCAATCCCTCACAACGGCAGTGAAGCCGATTCTGTGTGCAAGCGCGGAATTCAGACAACCAGGAGGTCTCGCCTATGTTTTCCTTTCCAGGATCGTTCCAGTCCAAGTCAGGGCGTGATCGGATTTTCATCAGTTATCGTCGCGCCGATTCGGAAGGGTACGCCGGGCGGCTCGAAGATACGCTGAAGAGTTATTTCGGCGAGCGCAGGGTCTTCCGCGATGTCGGCGGCATCATGCCGGGTGAGAATTTTCAGCACAAGATCGCCGAAACCATAGAAGGCGCGGTCGCGCTCATCGTACTCATCGGCCCCAACTGGCTGGCGACCAATGATGACGGTGTTTCTCGATTGCAGGAGTCGGGCGATTACGTTGCCGGGGAGATCAAGGCGGCACTCGGGAAGGGGCGCCTGGTCGTGCCTGTGCTGGTGCAAGGCGCAAGAATGCCGCTCGCAGAGAATCTGCCGGAGGCCCTGCGCGAGCTGACGCAACGCAACGCGATAACCATCAATGACGAAAGCTGGGCCGCCGATGTGACACGGCTGGCCAGGATTCTGTCGTTCGATGTGTCAGGATCGGTCGCCGAGCGGAAGCTTGTGCGGCTGAAATATGCCGCCTATTCCCTGCTGCTGATAGCCATGATCTTTACCTTGCTTCAGTTCTCACAGGCCGCGTTCAGTACAGCCTGCTCGGCAAGTGCCGTTCATCCAGACCTCTATCCAGTAGTGCCCATGTCAGGAAGCGGAATGCCTGCGACGCACGGAGGATTGCTGTTCGGACTCGGCAGTTGCGAGGATGTCACCCTGAAAGCCTTCACCAAGGGCATTGCGGCAGTCAATCCCATCGCCATTCTTATCGTCTCACTCTTGTTGGCGGCGACGACAGTCTGGATCGATCCTGCGAGAAGAAAATATATCTGGGCGACAGTGGTTATCGGTTGTCTCGGCACGTTACTCACGTTTGTTTTCTATATCGGAACGGTTGACCTGCAGCCGGTCGGTGCGCGTGTCGGTGCGTTCGTGGCATCCAGCAGCATTATCACAGTGATGTTGGTGTTGATGGGGCTATCGGGATTCAGGCCCAACGAAAGCGTGAGCTGAGCCACCTGGAAACCGAGGCAGCTCTGACGCTTATTGGATCAAATAGATAACCGCGATAGGTCCGAGGAGCGGTAGCGGTGTGCCGGCTTATTCCACCGTGACTTCGGCGTCCTCGATAATCACCTCATAGCGGTAGCCGTAACCGAAATCCTTATCCAGCGTTAATGTGCCGCGGACCAGAACTACGTCCCCGACGCTGACGCTGGTGTCCGTGGTGACAACCAGATCCTTGTCGCTGCTGCCATCGGCAATGTGAATCCAGTTCTTGCCGAGTATATCGGCGTTGTATTTGACCACTTTTCCGCGAACGATCACCGGCTTTCCGTTCAGTGCCTGTTTCCCCTCCAGTATTTCGGCAATGGTATTGCCGTTGTCGGCCTTCTTGATACCGGTTACCGGTGCTGGGCTTGTTACGCCGATCGCGCCGTGCGGGTCCACTATGCCTGCCTGCGGTTCAGCTTCATCGGCACTGAATCCCGGGACATAGTAGATCAGCTCGAAGTCGCGTTCGAGCGCGTTGATATGAAAATTCGACATCGGCATGTGCGGGCTGATCGCGACCATGCTGCCGGCACTGAGCGCGGTTA
>JBFEJM010000382.1:0-2881 GCA_041553175.1 Gammaproteobacteria bacterium
CACCGGTCAGCGCTTACAGGTATTTTCGCCAATCGGAACCAGTTCCACAGCGTTCAATACCGGCTCGCTGAACGATCTGCAGATTTCTCTGACGGAAGGTGCGCCGAATCCGACTTCACTTGTCGACATGGCGATTAATCTGAACGCCAGCGATACATCTGCCGGCCCGCTCGCGTCGTTCGACCCGGCCATCGCCAGCACCTACGATTACTCGACCTCATATACGATTTACGATTCTCTCGGTGCGGAACACACCGCAACCATGTACTACCTGAAAGACTCGGCGGCGCCCAACACCTGGTACAGCTGGATGTATGCGGATAATGGCACTACCACCACCAACGTGACTCAGGGCGGTACCGCCTACAGTACGCTGGTATTCGCCTCTGATGGGTCTCTGTCGACGGTCAACGGTGGTGCCGCGACAACGGCAGCCTATGATCCCTTTGCCATGACCAACGGTGCTGCACCCTTGAGCATGACACTGGACTTCACGGATATGACTCAGTTCGGCGGCGATTACAGCGTGAACTCGCTGTCCCAGGATGGTTTCGCTACCGGCCGGCTGACCGGCCTTGATGTCAGCGATACCGGTGTCGTCTCCGCGCGTTATACCAATGGTCAGTCCACCGCGCTGGGCAAGATCGCTCTGGCAAACTTCGCGAATGTGCAGGGTCTGCGTCAGTTAGGTGATACCAACTGGGCCGAGAGCTTTGCGTCCGGCAACGTGCTGATCGGCGAAGCGGGTACGGCGAGCTTCGGCCTGCTGCAGTCCGGCGCCCTGGAGTCTTCGAATGTCGACATTGCGGAACAGCTGATCAATCTGATAACGGCCCAGCGTAACTTCCAGGCCAACTCGCAGGTGATCAGTACCGCCGACACCGTCACCCAGACGATTATCAATATCCGCTAGTAACTGACGGAGACCGACTATGGATCGCATGATGTACGTTGCTGCCGGTGGGGCCGGCCAGATTCAGAAGGCCCAGGCCGTCAATGCGAACAATCTGGCCAATGCCAGCACGACAGGTTTCAAAGCGCAGTTCGAAGCCATGCGTGCGGTTCCGGTCTACGGTCCGGGGCATGCGAGTCGGGTCCATAGCCTGAGCGAAACATCCGGCGTCGATCTGAGTGCCGGCTCGCTGCAGGCAACCGGCCGTGATCTCGATGTGGCCATAAACGGCAAAGGCTTCATCGCGATCCAGGCACCGGATGGCAGCGAGGCCTATACGCGTGCCGGTGATCTGCAGGTGTCCGTCACCGGACTTCTGCAGACCGGTACCGGCCAGTTGGTCATGGGTGATGGCGGTCCGATCTCGATCCCGGACGCACAGGAACTGGCAATCGGTGCGGACGGCACAGTCTCCGTGCTGCCGGTCGGACAGGCGCCATCGACGCTGGCGGTAGTCGGCCGCATCAAACTGGTGAACCCCGCCGAGGATAGCCTGACATTGGGCGATGATGGTCTGCTGCGGTTGCGTGAGGGTGGTATTGCGCCGGCGGCGGCCGAGGTGCGGTTGGCTACGGGTGTGCTGGAGTCATCGAATGTCAATGCCGTGGAGGCACTGACAACCATGATTCATCTGGCGCGCCAGTTCGAAACACAGGTCAAGCTAATGAAGATCGCGGAACAGAATGACGCCGCGTCAGCCAAATTGATGGAACTGGGCTAAGCGCATAAGCGGCAGTCAGATCCATAAGGAGAAGCGAGTATGAACAAAGCAATGTGGGTGGCGATGACCGGTCTGGAAGCACAGCAGACGCGCATGAGTGTCATCTCCCATAATCTGGCCAACGTCAGCACAATGGGGTTCAAACGCGATCGCGCCGTATTTCAGGACCTGCTGTATCAGACAGTCCGCCAGCCGGGTGCGCAGTCATCGCAGGATACTCAGCTTCCGTCAGGCCTGATGCTGGGCACCGGTGTGCGCACTGTTGCAACCGAGAAGATGCATACCCAGGGCAATATCGTGCAGACCAACAACAGTCTGGATGTCGCGCTTCAGGGGCGCGGTTTCCTGCAGGTACTGCTGCCGGATGGTTCGCTCGCCTATACCCGCGATGGTGCCCTGCAGACCGATTCCACCGGTCAGCTGGTAACTGCGGGCGGTAACCTGCTGCAACCGTCGATTACCATTCCCGACAATGCGCAGAGCATCACCATCGGCTCGGATGGCGTGGTGACCGTACAGATCCCGGGGCAGGCGGCTCCGTCCCAGGTGGGTACGCTGCAGTTGGCCGACTTCATCAATCCGACCGGTCTGCAACCGATCGGACAGAATCTGTATCTGGAATCCGCATCCAGTGGCTCGCCGTCGACCGGCAATGCTGGTTTGAACGGGCTCGGTACGCTGGTACAGGGTTCTCTGGAAACCTCCAACGTCAATGTCGTTGAGGAACTGGTCAATATGATCGAGGCGCAGCGTGCTTACGAAATGAACTCCAAGGCTATCTCGACCTCGGATCGTATGTTGCAGTTCGTAACCAACAACCTGTGATCCTTGCGCTAAGCGGACAATGTCCATGAATACACGATCGATAGTCAACCTGATGTGGAAACTGATCGGCGCGCTGATTCTGGTGGGCCTGACGGGCTGCGCATCAATGCAGCAGCAACCCTCTGCCAGCTACCGGCCGGTGTATCCGCCAGTGGCGACACCGCCACCGCCGACCAACGGCGCAATCTATCAGGCCGGTTACAACATGGCTCTGTTCGAGGATCTAAAGGCCCGCCGGATCGGTGACACCCTGACCATCGTATTGCAGGAACGTACTCAGGCCAGCAAGGATGCCAAAACCGAGACGTCCAAGGAAAACGATGTCAACATCGCCAACCCAACCTTGTTGGGGTCGCCGCTGAAGTTCGATACACCGCTGCTGC
>JBFEJM010000383.1:0-2856 GCA_041553175.1 Gammaproteobacteria bacterium
GTACTCAGCAGGCACAACAGCGCGATGCAAAACCCTCTCACACCCGGCATCCCGCATGCGCCAGCAGCGTCAGAGGACGTTCCGGACCGAGCTTCAGGCGGGTGATGGCCGCATAGCCGACCTCAATACGGTAGATCGCCTCCAGCGGTGCATTGAGCGCATAAGCGACCGCGGCCCGCATGACACCGGCATGGGTGACGACCAGCACCCGCTGGCCGGTGTAGGTCCGGGTCAGATCGGTCAGTCCGGCGATCACGCGGGCGCGGAAATCGGCCAGCGGTTCGGCGCCGGCGGGACGCTGATGCACGGGATCATGATAGAAGCGCCGAATCTGCTCCGGGTCTTCGGCCAGCAACTGCTCGGCGGTCCGTCCTTCCCAGGCGCCAAAGCCGACCTCCATCAGCCGCGGATCGACACTGAGCTGCAGGGCGTGCCGTTCGGCGAGCCGCTCGGCAAAGGCGCGACAACGCGACAGCGGCGAGGTGACGAGCTGCTGCCAGGGCGCCTGCGTGCCGACCGCTTCCCACATCTGCCGCCAACCGGTTTCGCTCAGGGGGTCATCGATCTGGCCACGGTAACGCTTGCCGCCCTGCGGTTCGCCATGGCGAATGAGATCGATATAAGTCGCTTCGGAAGTCATAGTGTTGTGATCAGAAGGTGAAAAACAGCCCGTAGCCCGCAGGGCGTATCAGGCCTTAGGCCATAATACGCCGAATGTTCGGGACCATACCCATTCGGCGCAATACGCTGCGCTATTGCGCCCTGCGTTTGCTGTCATCGGAACGAACGGCTGAACCGCAGATGCTGATCAACCGGCCCAGCCCGCCAGCCCGTAGGGCGTATTAGGCCTTAGGCCGTAATACGCCGTATGTTTTGGACCATACTCATTCGGCGCAATACGCTGCGCTATCGCGCCCTGCGTTTGCTGTCATTGGAACGAACGGCTGAACCGCAGATGCTGATCAACCGGCCCAGCCCGCCAGCGTCAGCAGCGCAATGACCACCACCCACAGAAACAGTGTCCGCCAGACCAGACTCATGGCCGACTGCAAAACGGCATCCCAGGCGACGTCGTCACTGATTTCCCGATCCAGGTCCAGCGCGCCGCCGCCCGCGCCTGTCAACACCGACGACGCCGGCACCAGCCAGTGCTCGGTATCACGGGTGGACTCCCGCCAGCGCGCCACGGCCGCCTCGAAGTCACCCGACAGGGCATAACCGATCGCGGTCAGATGCGCGGGCAGCCAGTCCATGATTTCGTTCAGCTGACGCGCCGCCCAGGCGAATTCGTCCTCGTCCTGCAGCGTGCGCAGACGCAACTCGGTGACCGCGCGGTACAGCACCGCGCCGACCGGACCCAACAGGGCGAACCAGAACAGCACGCCGAAGATGCGGACATTGGCCTGCACCAGCACCACCTCGGTGACGGCGCGCGCCTGCTCGGCCGGCTCCTCCGGCGGTTCAAAGCCCAACAGCGTACGCGCCAGACGGGTCGCCAGTTCGTGATTGCCCGTTGTGTGCGCCTCCCGGTACTGGCTGAGCTCGTGGCCCAGATCACGCGGGCCGAGACAGAACACCAGCACCCCGACCGCGAACAGCAGACTCAACAAACCGAACAGCACCCCGGCGAACCAGTTCTGCAGCAGCAGCGTGACGAGCACGATCGGCGCCAACAGCACCAGCACACCGAGCCGACCTTCCCAGGGATCGCCGCGCAGGCGTTGGCGCATCCATTCGACGTAGTCTTCATAGCGCTCATAACGGCGCAGGTCCTGCACGTGTTCGAGCAGGCGTTCCAGTACGAGACTGACAAGGATTGCGATAAGGGTCATGGGATTGGCTGTATCACTGCGGGAATGAAGGGAAGCTACCTGTTGCCGTTCGGGCCTGTCAAGCCAGACCGCGATCGGTCAACAGCCCGGCCAGCTTGGTCCAGCTGAACGCAGGGCCGGGATCGGTTTTTCGCCCGGGCGCAATATCCGAATGCCCCGTCACCGCATCGGCGGCAATGGCCGGGTAAGCGGCACGCAGTGCCGCGACAATGGCGGCGAGCCGGCGGTACTGCACCTCGGCGTAGGGTTGGTCGTCGGTCCCTTCCAGCTCGATACCGATCGAGAAGTCGTTGCAGGCCGAGCGTCCCTGAAAGCAACTTTGACCGGCATGCCAGGCCCGGCGGGAAAAAGGGACGAACTGCACCACTCGACCATCCCGGTAAATCACCACATGGGCCGATACCTTGAAGCCGGCAATGGTCGCGAAATAGGGATGGGCGGCCGGATCAAGCCGGTTCAGAAACAGATCCTCCACCCAAGGCCCGCCGAACTCACCCGGCGGCAGGCTGATACCATGCACCACAATGAGAGAGATATCAGCAGCTTCCGGCCGCGCATCATGATTCGGCGACGGACACCGTTCGGCCTCGATCAACCAATCACCGGCTGCATCCAGCCTCATGGCGCCTCCTCGGCCGGCAGCCGGCAGGCGTGATCGATCGCCGCCTGCAGCGCCTCGGTCCGCGCCTCGCAGTGAATCGGGCTGTGGTACTCACCGTCCACGAACAGAAACAGGGCCGGCAGATGAAACACATCGAAACTCCGCGCCAGCGCCTGATCCACCCCGGCGTCGACCTCGAACAGTGTGACCGCTGCCCCGGCCGCGTATTTTTCCAGCAATGCGCGCCAATAGCGGCAGGAGCCGCAGGCCGCCGCGGAAAAGAACACCAGCGCCAACCCCGGCGTTTCCGCCAGGGTCGAAAAGAAGTCAAACTGATCGAGTTGCTGCATGGTGCGGTTTCAGGGTTGATTTCTGATCGGCGTTCGCGCAATCATCCCCGCCTCAGGGTGACTGGCCGGGGAA
>JBFEJM010000384.1:0-2856 GCA_041553175.1 Gammaproteobacteria bacterium
CGTCCGTCAGCACAATCGGATTGGTCTTCATGCTGCTGCCGCGACTGTTGGCGACAATGCGGGGAAAGTCGCTGGCGCTCACCTGGTAGGCCGACAGGCGCGGCAACTGCAGGCGCTCGGTCCAGTCATTCAACAAACCAATCAGCGCAGCCCAGGCCGCTTCGGGCTCGCGGATACGACGTTCGCATAGAATCTCCGCCAGTCTGGCGTACTTTGCGAGCAGCGGGCTGTGCGGTTCCCGTGCGCGCAGCGCTTCGATGTTGATGCGGGTGGCGCTCGCCACCAGGGTGCCGCATACGACGCCATGCGGAATCGGAAAGAACGCGCCCATCGGCGAGGCCAGCCCGTGCACCGAGCCCAGCCCGACCTGTGCCAGCGTGATGCCGGATATCAATGCAGCGTATGCCATCTTGCCGCGCGCCTCGGCAACATCCGCACCGCCTTCGTACCAGGGCAGCAGACCGTCGCGCGCGGCGCGCAGGCCGCTGATGGCCAGCGCATCGGTCATTACATTCGAGCGTGTCGAGACATAGGACTCGATCAGTTGCGTCAGCGCGTCCATGCCGTTGGCGGCGATGAGATCCGGCGGGCAGCTTGCCAGCAGGTCGGGATCGACCACGGCGTATTCCGGTACCAGCTGGTCATCGCGGAAGGATTTCTTGAAACCCTGTTCGCCCTGCACACTGAGCACGGCGTTCTTGGTCGCCTCACTGCCGGTACCGGCGGTCGTGGGTACGGCGATAAAGGGCACGGCAGGTCCACGGTAGGGACGTTCCGGCCCGACGCCTTCGAGATAGTCCATGACGCTGTCGCCGATCCGCAGCAGACCGGCGATCGCCTTTGCCGCATCCAGCACGCTGCCGCCACCAATGCCGACGACCACATCGATGCGGCTGTCCTTAAACTGACGCACGGCATCGTCGACCAACTGCGGTGAGGGTTCCCCGCTGACGCGGAACTGTTCCCACTCGACGCCTTCGTCGCGCAGGCCGGCTAGCAAAATGTCCCAACCGGCCGTGGCCTGCAGTGCGCGCGCGCCGGTGATCAGCAGTGCGCGCTGTCCATAGCGTGCTGCAAGCCGCGGCACCAGGCGAATCCGCCCCGCGCCGAATTCGATTCGAGGCAGCCGCGCAATGCCAAAGGCCTCGATCATTAGGGCGCCTCGATAATGGGAAACAGCCCGGTGTATTGCACACCCTGGCGCGGCTCCGCCATCCAGTCGGCGACCTTGTCCCGCCATAACAGATAGTGTGCGGTCTTTTTGTGCTCCGCCACGGCCGCGGCGTCGATATAGGCCTCGTACAGAATGAAACGGGTCTGATCGTCCGGAGTCTGCAGGACATCGAAGCGATAGTTGCCGGACTCCTGTACAGACGCCATGTGGTTGGCCCGGGTGGCGTCGATAAAGTCCTGGACGTGATCGGGTTTGACGCGGACGTGTACAAGCGTAACGTGCATGGTCTGTTCCTTGATATGTAAGCGCCGGGAAGCCAAGCCTAGCGAGTTGAAGCAGACTTGCCAAGCGCGCTGGCGATATCCCTGTCGCCGATGTTGCACATGTCACGGATTGATCAATCTCCGGTAGACTGATGATCGATATTCAATCTATGTGACGTTGCACATGAGCCAGGACGAAATGGATAACGCCGACCCGACCTCGGAATCGCCGGCTGCGGCGGGTAAGGACCCGCGCAACCTCGCCGAATGGGTCGAAATGCTGAGCGAGAAGGGCATGCCGGTGTTCGCCAAGACCGTGCAGGAGATATCCGGCGTGGCGGCGGATCGCGAAAGCTCGGCGGCGGAACTGTCGCGGGTGATTCTGCAGGATGCGGCGATGACGGCGCGTCTGCTGCGGGTGGCGAACAGTCCCATCTACAGTCCGGTCGGGCGGGGTATCAGTACAGTATCGCGCGCCGTGGTGCTGTTGGGTTTCGATACCGTGCGCAGCCTGTGCCTGTCGATCGCCGTGATTGATTCATTGCAGAGCGGTGCACAGAAGACGCGCATGGCCGAACAGATGGCGCGCTCTTTCCATGCGGCGATACAGGCGCGTTCGTTTGCCGAGAAGCGACGCGATCCCTCGCCCGAAGAGGTGTTCATCGCCACGCTGTTGTGCGGTATCGGTGATCTGGCGTTCTGGAGTTTCAAGACGACAGCGGCAACGAAATTGAATGACGCGTTGCAGACTCCCGGTGTTGATAGATCCCGTACGGAAAAGAATGTGCTCGGATTTGAGCTCAGTGAACTGAGTCTCGGCTTGTCGCGCAAGTGGCATCTGGGTGAATTGCTGGAGAACAGTCTGGAGAAGAAGGGCGCCAAGGACCCGCGCGTCAGCAATGTCGAATATGCTCACGATCTCGCGCGCATGGCGGAAAAGGGTTGGGAAACACCTGAAGTCAAACAACTGCTCGGACGGGTGGCGGAGGCTCTGTACATGCCGTTGCAGGATGTCACCGAATTCGTTCACCGCAATGCAGGGCAGGCGGCCAAGGCGGCGCAATACTTCGGTGTCGGCGATGCGGCCAAGTTGATACCGTTGCCGGTATCCGAGCGGCGCCAGGAACAGAGCGCAGCCCCGCGCAGTGAACAGCCGCAATCGAAATTCCCGGAACCGGACGCCATGCTCCAGCTCACCATTCTGCGCGAGCTGTCCGGCATGATGGGCGGTCAGCACGATATCAACCTATTACTCGAAATGGTGCTGGAAGGCGTGTTTCGCGGCATCGGCATGGACCGCACCCTGTTCGCCATGCTCAACCCGGAACGCAACAGGCTGCGCGCGCGTTATGCCCTCGGCTGGGACAGGGACGATATGCGCGAGAAGTTTTCCTTCGACATTTCGCCATTGCGCGCCAA
>JBFEJM010000385.1:0-2850 GCA_041553175.1 Gammaproteobacteria bacterium
AACTACATTCGCGGCAAGCAGATACAGCAGCGTGAGATGGGCGTGAATCTGCTGCCTGACTCGGAGGCACCGGTGCTGCCCGAATATCCACGGCCGCCGGTCGCGGCGCAAACCGCTCCGGCACCCGCCGCGCCGATGCCGGAACAGGCCGAACCTCTGCCGGAACAAGCCGTACCCTGGCATGAGTGAGGTCCAGGCCAATATCGATGTCCCCGCGGTCGAGGAGGAAGTGCGGCCGGATCGGCCGAGTTTCACCTTCGCCAAACGGCACGGTGTGCTGGTCAGCGGTGAACGCGACGGCAATATGGTTATCCGCCACCGCCCCGATGTCAGTCTGACCGCGCTGGCGGAGTTGCGCCGCTTTCTCGGTCGCCCGCTGGTTCTGGAGAGCGTGCCCGAAGAACGCTTCAACAGCCTGCTGACCGATGCCTACGAGAACGAGTCCTCCCAGACCATGCAGATGATGGGCGATCTGGGTGACGACGCCGATCTGTTCAGTATCGCGCAACAGCTGCCCGAGCCGGAGGATCTGCTGGATTCCGAGGACGACGCGCCCATCATTCGGCTGATCAATGCGCTGTTCACCGAGGCCATCAAGGAGAACGCCTCGGACATTCATATCGAGACGTTCGAAAATCGCCTGGTGGTGCGTTTCCGTGTCGATGGTGTGCTGCGCGAGGTATTGCAGCCGCAACGCGTGCTGGCGCCGCTGATCGTGTCGCGCATCAAGGTCATGGCCAAGCTCGACATCGCCGAGAAGCGGCTGCCGCAGGATGGTCGTATTTCCCTGCGCGTGGCCGGTCGCGCGGTAGACGTGCGCGTCTCGACCCTGCCCTCCGGGCATGGCGAGCGGGTGGTGTTGCGTCTGCTCGATAAACAGGCCGGACGGCTGGATCTCGAGCATCTGGGTATGGCGTTGCCGACCCGTGAGGCGATGGATCGGCTGATCCATAAGCCGCATGGCATCATCCTGGTGACCGGTCCGACCGGTTCCGGTAAGACCACCACCCTCTATGCCGCGCTGACCCGGCTCAATGACCGCAGCCGCAATATCCTGACCGTCGAGGATCCGATCGAGTATTACCTGGACGGTATCGGTCAGACTCAGGTCAACACCAAGGTCGATATGAGTTTCGCGCGCGGCCTGCGCGCGATTCTGCGCCAGGACCCGGATGTCGTGATGGTCGGTGAGATACGCGATCTGGAGACGGCCGAGATTGCGGTGCAGGCGAGTCTGACCGGTCACTTGGTACTGTCCACGCTGCATACCAACAGCGCGGTCGGTGCCATGACCCGCCTGCGCGATATGGGGGTCGAGCCTTTCCTGTTGTCGTCAAGTGTCGTCGGTGTGCTGGCGCAGCGTCTGGTGCGCGTGCTGTGTCCGACCTGCAAGGATCCCTATACCGCAACCGCCAGCGATTGCGCACTGCTGGATATACCGGCGGAGGATCCGCCGACCCTGTACAAAGCCGTCGGCTGCCCGGTCTGCAATGAATTGGGTTACCACGGCCGCACCGGCATCTATGAATTGATCGAGATCGATGACCGCCTCGCCAGCATGATTCATGATGGCACCGGCGAGCACGATCTGGAACGCTATGCCCGTACCCTGTCGCCCAGTATTCGCCAGGACGGCCGGCGCCGCATTCTGGATGGCAAGACGACCCTCGAAGAGGTGTTGCGGGTGACGCGTGAGGATTAAGCGTTCGGAGTTCCGGGCTCGGGTGAAACTCATGATCAACTGCCGCAGATTTTCATTTTCGATTTCCTACCCCCGATTCCCGACTCCCGACCCCTAGCGTATGCCCGCCTTTGAATTCACCGCACTCGACGCTACCGGCCGCCAGCACAAGGGCGTGCTGGAGGGCGACAGTCCGCGCCAGGTGCGGCAGCAGTTGCGCGAGCGCCAGTGGACGCCGCTCAATGTGCAGGAGGTGGCCGAGCGCGAGGCCAGATCGGCGCGCAGCTTCAGCTTCAAATTCAAACGCGGCGTGGCGGCAAGTGATCTGGCGCTGATGACGCGTCAGCTGGCGACGCTGGTACGCTCGGGGCTGCCACTCGAGGAATCGGTGCGCGCGGTCTCCCAGCAGACCGAGAAACCGCGGCTCAAGAGTATGCTGCTCGGCGTGCGCTCGCGGGTCATGGAAGGCCACAGTCTGGCCGCCGGCCTGGCGGAATTTCCCCATGTGTTTCCGGAACTGTATCGCGCCACGGTCGCGGCCGGTGAACAGTCCGGTCATCTCGATGTCGTGCTGGAACGGCTGGCCGACTACACCGAAAGCCGGCAGCAACTGAAACAGAAGATCCAACTGGCCCTGTTCTATCCGGCGCTGCTGACGCTGCTGGCGTTTGCCGTCGTCGTACTGCTGCTGACCTATGTCGTGCCGCAAGTGGTGCAGGTGTTTCAGAACATCGGTCAGGAGCTGCCGTTACTCACCCGCAGTCTGATCGCGATCAGTGATTTCATGCGCGCCTACGGCGTTGCCATGCTGATCCTGCTGCTGCTGGGTATCGCTGTCTTCGCCTGGCTGTTGCGTAAGCCCGGGCCGCGTCGGCAATGGCATCGTATGCTATTGCATATACCCTTGGTGTCGCGGCTGGTGCGGGGTCTGAACACGGCGCGGTTCGCGCGTACCTTCAGTATCCTGCTGGCATCGGGTGTGCCGGCGCTCGAGGCCCTGCGTATCGGTGCCGAGGTGATCAGTAATGTGCCCATGCGCGAGGCGGTGGAAGAGGCGTCGCGCAAAGTGCGCGAGGGTTCGAGTATCTACTCCGCACTGGAAAAGAGCAGCTACTTCCCCCCGCTGACGCTGCATCTGATCGCCAGTGGCGAGGCATCCGGCAAGCTGG
>JBFEJM010000386.1:0-2844 GCA_041553175.1 Gammaproteobacteria bacterium
GCAGCGCCCTGGTCAAGCGTATTGCCGAGCTTGCCGAACAGCCCGATCGCATCAATTCCGCCGTGACCGATGTGCTCGCCGACATGCGTGGTGCGATGGACGCGCAACAGAGCAAAGTGGCCAGTCGCTGACCTGAAAACGCCAACAAGGAATAACATGCCATGAGCTGGTTCGAAAAATTACTGCCGACGCGTATCCGCACTGAAGGCGGCGCCAAGCGCACGGTGCCGGAAGGCCTATGGAGCAAGTGCGACGTCTGCAATGCCGTGTTGTACCGGGCCGAGCTGGAACGCAACCTGGAAGTCTGCCCGAAATGCTCGCATCACATGCGCATCAATGCCCGCCGTCGCCTGGAAGGTTTCCTCGATACGGAAAAGCGTGAAGAAATCGCCAATGACATCGAGCCGGTCGATATTCTAAAATTCAAGGACAGCAAGAAATACAAGGACCGATTGATTCAGGCGCAGAAAAACACGGGTGAAAAAGACGCCCTGATTGTCATGCGCGGGCAGGTCAAAGGTGTGCCGCTGGTCGCCTGCGCGTTCGAGTTTGCGTTCATGGGCGGCTCGATGGGTGCAGTGGTCGGTGAACGCTTTGTGCGTGCCGTGAATCTGTGCCTGGAGCATAATCTGCCGCTGGTGTGCTTTTCCGCCAGTGGCGGCGCGCGCATGCAGGAGGCGTTGTTTTCCCTTATGCAAATGGCCAAGACCAGTGCGGCACTGGCGCGACTGGCCCATGCGCGGCTGCCCTTCATTTCAGTCCTGACCGACCCGACGATGGGCGGTGTGTCCGCCAGCTTTGCGATGCTGGGTGATGTTCATATCGGCGAGCCGAATGCGCTTATCGGTTTTGCCGGACCTCGGGTGATCGAGCAGACCGTGCGCGAAACCTTGCCGGAAGGATTCCAGCGCAGCGAGTTTCTGCTCGAGCACGGTGCCATCGATATGATCGTCGATCGGCGTGATATGCGCGACCGCATCGCCAATATTCTCACTATTCTGATGCACCGGTCGCGGGCCTGATGGAAGAATCGGCTTCGGCCGGCATGACGTCGGCGGCCGCAATGTGTTTTCCGCTGATGGACTAGCGGCTAGAGCGAGCAAATTCCCGCCTCATGCGTTTCAAGACCCTTGCTGAATGGCTGGCATGGCAGGAAACCCTGCATCCCAAGGCAATCGACCTCGGCCTGGAACGGGTTGCCGCTGTCGCGAAGCGCCTGGATCTTCTGAGCCCGCCGCATTCGGTTATCACCGTTGCCGGCACCAACGGCAAAGGCTCCAGTGTGGCGTTGCTCGAATCGATACTGTCTCAGGCAGGACATCGTGTCGGCAGTTACACATCGCCGCACCTCTGGTCTTACAACGAACGCATACGTATCCAGCGAATCCCCGTTCCGGATGCCGATCTCGTCGCCGCCTTTGCGCGGATCGATGCGGCGCGAGGCGATGTGTCGCTTTCGTACTTCGAGTTCGGCACGTTGGCGGCGTTGGATCTGTTGCAGCGGGCCGAGCTTGACGTTGCCATACTCGAAGTTGGTCTGGGCGGGCGTCTGGATGCGGTGAATATTATCGACACCGATTGTGCGCTGGTGACCGGGATCGGTGTCGACCATACCGAATGGCTGGGTCCGGATCGTGAGTCGATCGGACGGGAGAAGGCCGGCATCTTCCGCAGCGGTCGCCCCGCTATCTGCTCCGATACAATGCCGCCGGCATCGCTGCGGGCCGCGGCTGCCGCGGTGGCTGCGCAGGCCTATTGGATCGGTGAGCAGTTCGGCTACACCACGGCCGGCGCGGTGAATGACGGAACGTGGAACTGGTGGGGGCCGGATGTGGAATTGAACGATCTTGCCTATCCCGCATTGTTCGGCCGGTTTCAGCTGCAGAATGCCGCCGGTGTTCTGATGGCGTTGCACTGTGTGCGATCGCGTCTGCCGGTGACACGGACGGCACTGTGCGACGGTCTGCGCCAGGTGCGGATACGGGGGCGTTTTGAGGTTGTACCCGGTCCGGTTGAGATGATATTCGATGTCGCTCACAATCCGCATGCGGCACAGGCGCTGGCGGAGAATCTCCACGCGCGGCCCTGCGCCGGACGCACCCTGGCCGTCTGCGGATTGCTCGCCGACAAAGACGCCAGCGGTGTCGCCGATGCCCTTGCAGCGCAGGTGGACAGCTGGTATCTGGGCGGCCTGGAAGGCGCACGCGGCCAGTCGGCGGATGCGCTGGCGACGCGGATGCAGCGGGTCAGCGCCGATCTGCACCTGTTCAGCGATGTCTCGGCGGCATTCGCGGCGGCACGCGAGGCGGCGCGTGCCGGCGATCGCGTGGTGGTATTCGGTTCCTTTCACACCATAGCGGAGCTGCTGCCGAACAGCCTATAATGCCGCAACGACGACTTCCTGCTGGCGATAGTGGGATCACAGCAACCGACGCGAGGTAGCGACGTGAATAATCTGGTCAAACAGCGAGTCATTGGTGCCGTGGTACTGGTGGCCCTGGCGGTCATTTTCGTGCCGATGTTGTTCGAACAACCCGAGGATGAGCTCGGGCCGGTTGGCAACAATCTTCCGGCCAAACCCGAGCCGACTGTCCGCGATCGGATCGAGCCGCTGACCCTGCCCGAACCACCGGCCGATCCCGAGGCCGCGCAGGTGGTGATCGAAGAGTCCGCCCCGGTCGCCGTGGAAGATGTGCCCGCGGCGGCAGCGGCTGCAGTGGAGAAGGCGGTCGAGCCGGTTAAAGCTGTGGCCGAAGAAATGCCCGCCGCCGTGCCGCCAGCGCCGGTCGCTGAAACCGCTGCTCCTGTCTCGGCCCCGACGCCGGCCCCGGCCCCGGCAGAGCA
>JBFEJM010000387.1:0-2840 GCA_041553175.1 Gammaproteobacteria bacterium
GCATAAAACCCGACAATCCAAGTCTAGTCTACGAATATGGCGTCCACCATCCAGACACTGATGGCCTGGAAATAGTCCATGGGTACTCGGAGAAGGCGCCCGATAAAGGGGCAGCACAGATAGCCTGGGTTGAGCGGGCGCGGAATCGACTCCCCTGCCGCTATATCAGCGTGCGCGGAGGACTGGCAGGAAAGACCGCCCGGCACGCGCCTGCATAATCCCTCCGGTAGCTTGATCAAGGCGTTCGCGAATTTGCGTCTCCTTGGCCGCCAGAGATCTGAAAAGACCTTCCACCGCCTGCTTCGCCACGTACTGACTGAGATCCACCATCGTGTTATCTGCTGCCATCTCTGCTTCGGGCACATCGGACACCGCCTGCGCCCGGTAGATATCGAGCAGTTCGGCGTACAGCAGCTGCGCACCGCTTTCACCGAGCATGGTCGAAACCGACGGCGTGACTGCCGCAAGCACGGCATCGGCGGTTGCCGCCTTGAGAAACTCGGTTGCGGCCGTCGGGTCACCGGCCAGAAGTGCCTGCGCCGTAGCCGGGGTGAACTGGGTCAGTGCCGCCCGCAGGATCGGCGCAGCCCCGGGAATGGCCTGTTCGGCCGCCGCATTCATCAGCTGTTCCAGCAGCGAGGCGTTGGGGTTGGCATCCATGCCACGGGCCAGATCGAGGATCATACCTGTCGGGGGTGGCAACAGGATGCGCACCAGCGGATTGTCCAGGTAGCCGCCGGGCGCGGCCAATTCGTCAACGACGACACCAACTCCCCGACTGATATCCTGGGTGAAGCGCGGGGCGAGCGTCTTCCCCAATTGTTGCCAGGCGGTCTGGACGAAGACATCCTGCAGGTTGGAAACACTGGCGGGCGTACAGGCCGTCAACGCAAGAACGACGACAACGCCGACGACAAAGCGATGCATAGTGCGGGTCTCTCATAAATCCACGGACGCGGATTACCATGCCTGCCCGGGCTGGGCAGCGGCATTCTAGCAGGAATTTTCATGCCAGACGTGTGACAGGTGTCACGGGGCGCCAGGGTGATAGAAGGACGTAGAGCCTTTATCCAATGCGGACAATAACTTCTGCCGGGTTAGAGTCTCGGAACGGCCCTTAACGGCAGCACATGGCCTGTCAGGCTCTGGTATTCCGTCATTGCGAGGCACACAGCGGGAATTTCATAATCACGAACCCGGTCTTTTCCGAATGACCGGGATTCAACTTCATTGAACCCGGTCAATACATAGCCTTCCGGTCGAGCAGGCGCAACCAGCCACGTGCGATACGGTAGATAAGCCAGAATGTCGTGGCGATAAGGATGGCGAAGCCAATCGGGGCACCGATGAGGATGAAGATCAACGCAGCCGCAACGACGAGCCACAGAACCGCATACCAGAAGGTTCGAATCAACCAACGATAGTGGGATTCCGCCCAGGTACTGCGCGCATCACCCCGCTTCACATAGCACAGAATGACGGCGATGATGGACGGTACGCTGCCGACAAAGCTGCCGATGACCGTCGGCGCGCCCGCAATACCGATAACGATCGCAAGTGAGTGCAGCGCATAGACGACATGCGCGACCGTCAACACGGATGGCAGCGGTTCGGCGGGTTTTGGATTCAGGGTATCGGTCACATTGGTCTCCTGAGCGGAACAGTAGATACCCGGCGCCGCGTTAGTGGAGCCTTACGACTGATCCTACTATATTTAGCAATATTCTGAACAATGCGTCAGCGCGAAGGGGATGTTGCGCAGCGCCGGTATTCGGCTTACCGAATTGGATAGTCAGTGGGTCCCGGTTTTCATCGGATTAACGGCCGGAACATCAGTCAGCGGTTCATGGGCTCTACCGTAATGTCGCCGCGGAGCCACCTGCGCTGCTGGAAAAGGAGCTTCAAAAATGTACAATCCGAGACTGTTTTGCGGCTTGCTGTGCCTGCTGCTGTGTACAGTGGCGGCACCGGCATTCGCACAGGAGGCCGGCGAATCCGTGCGCCTGCGCGGCGCGATCACCGAGGACGTCTATGCCGCCGGCGGCAGCGTCGATGTCTCGGCGATTGTAGAGGGTGATGTCGTGGTGGCCGGTGGCACCGTGACCATCGGCGAACGTGTCAGCGGCGATGTCATGGCGGCGGGCGGCAGCGTTAATGTGCAGGCCGATGTCGGTGACGATGTCCGACTCGCCGGTGGAGACGTCAGGCTCAGCGGTGCTGTCGGCGATGACGCGATCGCGGCGGGCGGAAACGTGATGCTCGCGCCCGAAAGCACGGTTGGCGGCCGCGCCTGGCTGAGCGGCGGGCGCGTCGAGGTGGCGGGCGTGATCGGGGGGGAATTGAAAGCGGCGGGTGACCGGATAGTTCTGTCGGGACATGTCCGGGGCGATGTCGTGTTAACGGGCCGCGCCATCAGCATTCTGGACAGCGCGATTATCGACGGTAATCTGCACTACCGCAGCGAGCGCGCGGCCGATATCGCCAGCGGCGCGCAGATTCGCGGAACTGTCAGCCATGAACCGGTTGAATATCCGATCGTGGAGATGGTCGCAACGGCCGCCACGGTCGGTGTACTGATACTGCTCAACCTGCTCGTCGCCGGCAGCGCCCTCTTCCTGCTGTTACCCCGCGTGGTGGAATCCGCCGTGGATACTCTGCGTGCCGAACCCTGGAAATGCGGGGGACTGGGCCTGGCCGTGTTTGCCGCAACACCGGTGGTCACCGGCGTGCTGTTCATGACGCTGATCGGCGGCCTGACGGCTGTCGTGACCGTTGCTCTCTATGCACTACTACTGCTGACCGGATTCCTCACGGCGGTCTTTCATGTCGGCGATCTCGGC
>JBFEJM010000388.1:0-2830 GCA_041553175.1 Gammaproteobacteria bacterium
GCCGCCGGAGATCAACCTGATCGCCGCCGCGCATTATTTCCAGGCCCTGGATTACCAGCGCACCGCCAACAAGATCGTTTCCATTCTGGGTTCGAAGACTCCGCATATTCAGAATCTGGCCGTCGGCGGCGTGACGAACACCATCAATCTCGACAGCCAGTCGACGCTGACGCTGGAGCGCTTGTACTACATCAAGAGTGTGATCGACGAGCTCGGCGATTTCGTGCGCAAGGTCTACATGGTGGATGTGGCCGCCATCGGCGCGCTGTATGCGGACTGGACCGGTTACGGTGCCGGCGTCACCAATTACCTGGCGGTGCCGGATCTCCCGCTGGATACCAGAGGTACCGAGTTCGCGCTGCCGGGCGGTTATATCCAGAACGCCGATCTCTCGACCTTCAAGCCGATCACGAGTTATCAGGATGCCTATTTCGAAGGCGGTGTGAAGGAAAGCGTCAAGCACGCCTGGTATACGGGCGGGAAGGGTGCACTGCATCCCTACGACGGAGAGACCATTCCGGAATACACCGATTTCCAGGATGACGGCAAGTATTCCTGGGTGAAGGCGCCGACCTTCTACGACGAACGCGCTCAGGTCGGTCCGCTGGCCCATGTGCTGGTGATGGTGGCGGCGGGGCATGAACCGACCAAGCGTCACCTGAATACCGTGCTGGAGATGGTCGGCAAGATCGCCGGAACCACGATACCGGTCGACGCCCTGCACTCGACCATCGGCCGTCACGCCGCGCGCGCTGTGCGTACGGCGGTGTTGCACGAATCACTGGCCAGTCAATGGCAGCTGCTGATGGACAATATCGGCAAGGGCGACTACGACACCTTCAATCAGCCCGAATTCCCCAAGGGTGAGGTCCGCGGTTTCGGTTATCATGAAGCGCCGCGTGGCGTACTGTCACACTGGACCGTGATACGCGACGGCAAGATCAGCAACTATCAGGCGGTCGTGCCCAGTACCTGGAACGCCGGCCCGCGCGATGAGTTCGACAAGCCCGGTCCCTATGAGGCCTCGCTGCTCGACAATCCGATTGATGATCCGGAGAAACCATTGGAAGTGCTGCGTACCATTCACTCGTTCGATCCATGTCTGGCCTGCGCTATTCATATGGTGGATACACAGCAGCAGGAAATCGTGCGCGTGCAGGGTGTGGGCGCGCAGTGTGGCGTGAGTTTCTGATGGCCGTCGTGATGCAGACCGCAGCGACACCCGCACGCGAACCCGCGCAGGCACCGGTTCTGGTGCTCGGGCTGGGCAATATCCTGTTGCAGGACGAAGGGGTCGGCGTGGCTGTGATCGAGCGCCTGGAGACAGCCTACCGGCTGCCCGCGGGCGTCGAGCTGCTCGATGGCGGAACCTCCGGCATGACATTGCTGGACGATCTGCGCATGCGCGACAAATTGATTGTGGTTGATGCCGTGCGCACGGGGCAGCCGCCGGGCACGGTGGTGGTGCTGACCGGTGAACAGGTCCCGGCGTTTTTCCGCAGCAAAGTGTCACCGCATCAGCTGGCACTGTCGGACGTGCTGGCGGTACTGACGCTCACCGGTGAAAAGCCGTTTGATGTGACGGTCATCGGCGTGGAGCCGCTGAGCCTGGAAACCCGGCTCGGGCTGAGCGATGTCGTCAGCGCCAGTATGGATACCTTGATCGATCGAGTGACGTATGAGCTGCGGGTCGCGGGTTACGAGCTTGAACCAGCGGTGGCGTAAAGACGGCTTATGGTCAAACCAATTGGAATTGAGTCAGAGGATACAGTCATGAAACCTAATCGTACGACTGCCGGACCGGTCACGCTGGCACTGCTCCTGGCGGCACAACCGGTGGCCGCCCACACATTGTCGAGCGTGAGCAGTGGGCTGGCGCATCCGTTTCTGGGCATCGATCATGTGCTCGCCATGTTGGCGGTCGGGCTGTGGGCGGTCCAGCTGGGCGGTAGCGCGCTGTGGAAGGTGCCGCTGGCGTTCGTATTCACCTTGCTGATCGGCGCCTGGATCGGGATGACAGGCGTTCCTGTGCCCTATGTCGAGGCCCTCATTGCACTATCGGTGCTGGTATTGGGGCTGGCGATCGGTCTGCACTGGCGGTTGGGGCCTCTGCTCGCCAGTCTGACAGTGGCGAGCTTTGCGCTGTTCCACGGTTATGCGCATGGCAGTGAGCTGCCGCTGGCGGCGGCACCCTTGACCTACTGCGCGGGCTTTGCCGTTGCGACTGTCGTGCTGCATGCGCTTGGTGCAGCAACGGGCTATCTCCTGTTCGCACGCGTCCACCCGGCGCTGGTCCGCATTGGCGGTATGGGCCTGGCCGGGTCCGGACTGTTGTTGTTTATGGGTCTTTAGTGGGAACTATCGTGCCCGAGACCTTGACCAGGCAGCTGCAGGACCGGATAGATCAGTTGGTCGCGCGCTTCAGCCGGATCGCCGCGGAGCGCATGCGCGATCTGCCTGTCTACAATCCTGTCTTGAGCGTTGAAGCGATCGACTTCCAACCGCATGGCGATGGCTGTGTCGGGGTGTTGATCACTCCCTGGTTCATGAATCTGGTTCTGCTGTCGTCGGAAAAACGCGAAGCCGTTGCCGCATCCGGGCAGAAGTTCCCCCGCGAACTTCCTTCCGGCACCCACGACTTCATGCTGGGCGAGGACGAGGAACTGGGGTGTTATGAATTTCTGAGTCTGGCATCGCCGATGTTCGCCTTTGATTCACAGGCCTCGGTGCGTCAGGCGGCGCGTGTCGGCCTGCAGAGGTTTTTGACGCCGAAGGAAAGTGCACATCGGTCCACTGTGGCCGAACAGCCCGTGCATTTCGCGGCAGAGGC
>JBFEJM010000389.1:0-2826 GCA_041553175.1 Gammaproteobacteria bacterium
CTGGTCACCCTGCTGCTGGAATGCGCCCGGCCACGTCCTCCGCACTTCACTACCCACGATATTCACGACATCATCACCAGTGTCGTCAATCTGCGTGCGTCGAAAGCCGAGCATAGAGGCGTCAGCCTGAGCACCAAGTTCAAGGCCGTGAATACGGAAGTCGAATGTGACAGGGAGCAACTCACGCAGGTTTTTCTGAACTTGATCATCAATGCGCTGGACTTCGTACCGCAGGGTGGCCGCATAATACTGGAGACCCGTGACGAGCCGAATGTCATCAGGGTAAGTGTCATGGACGATGGCCCCGGCATTGCCGCGGACCTGCGTCCGCGCATCTTCGATCCGTTCTTCAGTCGCCGCGAGGGCGGTATCGGTCTGGGGCTGACCATTGTGCAGCAGATCGTCCAGGTACATCACGCGAGCATCGGCGTGGATGCAAGCCCCTGGGGCGGCGCACGTTTCGACCTGCGTTTCAATCTTCGACAACCGGATCAAAATTGATGGACCCGCAACGCATACTCATCGTGGATGACGAGGCGAAGATGCGCCGCCTGCTGGAACTGGCCCTGAAAAATATGGGCCACGAGGTGAGTCAGGCGGAAGACGGTGTCGCGGCCCTGGAGTGCTTTGACGAAGCCCCGTTCGATCTCATCCTCACCGATCTGCGCATGCCGCGCATGGACGGCATGACGCTGCTGCAGACACTGCGTGAGCGTGGTGACGATACACCGGTTATCGTCCTGACCGCGTTCGCGACTATCGAGTCGGCGGTCGAAACCATGAAACTCGGCGCGATCGATTACATCATTCGCCCGATCGAGGTCGAGGCATTGGAACTGGCGGTCACCCGGGCCCTGACGCTTGGCAATATGCGGCGCGAGAACCGTTTCCTGCGCGATGAAGTCGCCAAGGGCTGGGGGGAGTTCGTGGGCAGCAGCCCGAAGATGCAGGCACTGTATCGTCTCATTCAGCAGGTTGCCCCGGCCCGCAGCAATGTCTTCATCGTTGGCGAGACCGGTACCGGCAAGGAACTGGTCGCACGCGCCATTCATCAAGCATCAAATCGGCGCGGTTTGTTCGTGCCGATCAATTGCGCGGCGATTCCCGCCGACCTGCTGGAGAGCGAGCTGTTCGGACACCAGAAAGGTGCCTTCACCGGCGCGCTGCGCGATCGCATCGGCAAATGCGAGCTGGCTAATGGCGGCACCGTTTTCCTGGATGAAATCACCGAAATGCCGACCGCCCTGCAGGCCAAATTGTTGCGCGTCATCCAGGAAGGCACGGTGGAGCGCCTCGGCGCACATCACCCGGTCAAGGTCGATCTGCGCATCGTCGCCGCCACCAACCGTGATCCACAACAGGCGGTCGACTAAGGCGTCATGCGCTCCGATCTCTTTTTCCGACTCAACGTCGTGCGCATCGATGTGCCGCTCCTGCGTGAGCGGCCCGAGGATATCCCGGTACTGGCACAGCACTTTCTCGACAAATACGCCACGGAACTCGGGCGTCGCCCGCCCCGCCTGCGGCAGTCCGTGCTCGATCGTCTACTGGCGTATGCCTGGCCCGGCAACGTGCGGGAACTGGAAAATCTGATGGAGCGGGCCGCGGTGCTGTGCCCGGGTGATGAAATAACCGAAGACCTGCTGCCGGCGGACGTCAGCCGCGCCGGCGCATCGGCCGCCACGACTGAAGTCGCGGAGGATTCGCCCTCCGGCTCACTGGTGCTTCACGCGCAGGTCGAAGCCCTGGAAAAGAAACTGATCGAACAGGCACTGCTGCGCAGCAATAACAACAAGGCCGCCGCCGCACGTCTGCTCGAAATCAGCGAACGTGCACTGTGGTACAAGCTCAAGCGTCACGGGCTTTAGCCTTCGATTCTTTCTCGAACAACGCAATCGATTCCACGTGACTGGTGTGCGGAAACATGTCCATGACGCCTGTCTTGACCAACCGGTAACCATGCTCGTTGACCAGCAGCCCGGCATCGCGTGCCAATGACCCCGGATTGCACGACACATAGACGATCCGCTTCACACCCAGTTTCACGATCGCCGGGATCATTTCCAGAGCGCCGCTGCGGGGAGGATCGAGCAGCAGTTTGTCGAAGCCCTGCTTGAGCCAGGGATGAATGATCTCGTTCTCGGCCAGATTGGCGACATGGAACTCGGCGTTGTCGATGCCATTGCGTGCCGCATTGTCGCGCGCACGCTGCACGAGACTGACGTCACCCTCGACGCCGACAACGTGCGCACAACGGCGCGCCATCGGCAGGGTGAAATTGCCGAGTCCGCAGAAAAGATCCAACACCTGATCTTCCGGCTTGAGATCCAACAGTTCCAAGGCGAGATCAACCATCGACAGATTGATCTCGCGGTTGATCTGGGTGAAATCGGTCGGCAGAAATGCCAGCTGAACATCGTATTCGGGCAGCGTATAGGTGAGTGCGGACTGCTCGGGCCACAACAGGGTAACGCTGTCCGGGCCGGCCGGCTGCAGGTAGATATGCAGTCCGGTCCGCTCGCCGTACCGGGTCAAGTGCTCCAGATCCGCGCCGGTCAATGGATCGAGATTGCGAAACACCAGCGCGGTCGCATCTTCACCGACGGCGATTTCGATCTGCGGAATACGTTCACGCGCCGCCATGCCCTCAAGCAATCCGGCCAGCTCGGTGATACGTTCGCCGATAATCGGATGCAGAACCTCACAGCGCGTCATTTCGGCCAGATAGGGTGCGTGCTTTTCGCGGAAGCCGACCAGCATGCGGCCCTTCTTGCGCACGAACTTCGCACCCAGGCGCGCCTTGTGACGATAGCCCCAGTTCGGCCC
>JBFEJM010000390.1:0-2819 GCA_041553175.1 Gammaproteobacteria bacterium
CGGTATTGCGCTGGGTCAGATCGCCATTGGTTTTCTTGGCCTTGACCCGTTCCAGCGCGGCCTGAATCGCCGCCTTCTTTGGGTCCTCACCGGCCGCTTTCGGGGTCTTGAGAGCCTTCTGCTTCTGTTTCAGGCGCTCCGCGCGTTCCTCTTTTTCACGCTCGATACGGAACAGTCGGAATTCGTGTCGCTGGCGTGCGGCATCCGCTTTTTCGCGTTCGCGTTCCTGCTGCCAGATCTCGGTCTTGGCAAACCGATAGTACTGCACCAGCGGAATGTGGCTCGGGCAGACATGGGCGCAGCAGCCGCACTCGATGCAATCGAACAGGCTGTAGTCCTGCACCTTGTCGAAGTCCTTGGCGTGCGCATACCAGTACAGCTGTTGCGGCAGCAGATTGGCTGGACAGACATCGACACAGGCACCGCAGCGGATGCAGGGCAGCGGCGGCGGTGGTGCGGGCAGCTCGCGGCGGCTCGCGACCAGCAGACAATTGGTGGTCTTGATGACCGGGACGTCGTCGTGACTGAGGGCAAAGCCCATCATCGGGCCACCCATCAGCAGTCGCTCGGCGCTGTCGCTGTAACCGCCGCTGGCGGCAATGACATCCGCGATGGAGGTGCCGACCCGAACATCGAAGTTGCCGGGATTGCGCACACCTTCACCGGTGACGGTGACGATGCGGGAGATGAGCGGTTCGCCGCGCGTGAGCGCGCGCTGCACAGCGACGGCGGTGCCGGGGTTGTGGCAGATCACACCGATGTCTGCCGGCAGGCCCTGCGAAGGTACTTCACGGCCGGTGACGACCTTGATCAGCTGGCGTTCGCCACCGGCCGGATACAGCGAGGGGATGACCACCACCTCGATTCTGTCATCGCCAATGGCGGCGATAGCGATGCGCAGGGCGTCGGCGGCTTCCGGTTTGTTGTCTTCGATGACGATCAGGCATTCATCGGCATGCAGGGCCTGCATCAGAAAACGCACACCGCCGACCACGTCGTTCGGCTGTTCGCGCATCAGCATGTCATCGCAGCTGATGTAGGGCTCGCATTCCGCGCCGTTGATGAGCAGGGTATGAATGTGGCGTTTGGGGCCGGGATTGAGTTTGATGAAGCTGGGAAAGCCCGCGCCGCCCAGGCCGACGATGCCGGCGTTGCGGATGTGATTGCGCAATTCACTCGGATCGAGCCGGGCGGGGTCGCCGCTCAGGCTGTCGACGGCGGCGGTATCGCGGCCGTCCGTCTCGATAATGACGCAGTCCGCCTGCAGACCGGACGGATGCGGCACCTCCCGCGGCGCGATCTCCACCACCGTGCCGGAACTGGAGGCATGAATCGGCACGCTTACATAGCCTTTGGCGCGCGCGATCATCTGGCCTTTGAGGACATGCTCGCCCGGCTTGACCAGTGGCTCGGCCGGTTCACCGATGTGCTGATGCAGCGGAATCACCAGTCGCTGCGGCAGCGGCAACTGTCGCACCGGCTGCGCGGTCGACTGATCCTTGTTGCCGGGCAGATGCAGGCCGCCATGAAAACGGTGGAGTTGTCGTGTGGAGCCGGTCATGCGGGCGTCGTCTGTCGCGTGTCGGAGATTTCCCGGCGCTCATCCGGCGACGGCCATTTCCAATGCAGAATATCCTGCTTGACCGGCACCATGTCGATGCAATCGACCGGGCAGGGCTCGACACAGAGTTCGCAGCCGGTGCATTCGGCCTCGATCACGGTATGCATGTGTTTGGCGGCGCCGAGGATGGCGTCGACCGGGCAGGCCTGAATGCACAGTGTGCAACCGATGCAGACCTGTTCGTCGATGATGGCGACGGTCTTCTCTTTGTGCTCACCGTGTTCCTCGTTGAGCGGAATGACGTCGCGGCCGAGCAGATCGGCCAGGGCACGAATGCCGGCCTCGCCGCCGGGCGGACACTGATTGATTTCCACTTCACCGGTGGCGATCGCCTCGGCGTACGGCCGGCAGCCGGCGAAGCCGCACTGGCCGCATTGGGTCTGCGGCAATATCGCGTCGATCTGGGCGACGATCGGGTCGGACTCCACGCGAAAGCGGATCGCGCTGTAGCCGAGCAGCAGCCCGAACAGTCCGGCCAGGATTCCAAGTGCGAGGATCGCTGTGAGCATAGCGGATCAGCCCTTGATGAGTCCGGCGAAGCCCATGAACGCCAGCGACATCAGGCCGGCCGTGACCAGTGCAACCGCGGCGCCGCGAAAGGCGACCGGGACATCGGCGATCGCGATCCGCTCGCGAATGGCGGCGAACAGCGACAGCACCATGGAGAAACCGACCGCGGCGCCGAAGCCATACACGGCCGACTGCACGAAGCCGTGCTGCTCCTGCGTGTTGAGCAGGGCGACGCCGAGGACGGCGCAGTTGGTGGTGATCAGCGGCAGGAAGATGCCAAGCACCTGATACAGCAGCGGGCTGGTCTTGTGCACCACCATCTCGGTGAACTGCACCACCACGGCGATGGTGAGAATGAAGGCGATGGTGCGCAGGTATTCGATGCCGAGCGGTTCCAGGATATAGGCATTGACCAGATAGCTGCACACCGACGACAGCGTCAGCACGAAGGTGGTCGCCAGCCCCATGCCGGTGGCTGTTTCCAGCTTGCGTGACACGCCCATGAACGGACACAGCCCCAGGAACTTCACCAGGACGAAGTTGTTCACCAGGACGGTGCCGACCATTATCAGTGCGAGTTCTTGCATGGGTACCGATATCCATCGGGGTTAAAAAACACTTTTACCGCCAAGGACGCGAAGGCGCGCGAAGGAAAACATGTCTATTGTAAAACCCGGTTTCCTGTCAG
>JBFEJM010000391.1:0-2812 GCA_041553175.1 Gammaproteobacteria bacterium
CGACAATCGCCATTCCGACCTATCCCCTGCGCTGCGCCCTGACTAATAGAATAGATGAGATCGGCTTCAGGTACTTCGGCCGGTTGACCCTGGCAGCAAGGGTTTGTTGATCCTTATCAACACAATCTCTGATCCATCGCGGGCGAAAGGCTTGAACGGTCGGGACAACCGTCGGCCCGGCTTCGGCGATTTGGCCGATCAGCGTATATCACCCCAAATAGTTGCGCCCCGGGCCTTGGCTCTCCGTTACACTGCACTCATCTATGATGTTTCGCTTCGAACGCCTGCAGGTACTGTCAGCATGACCGCTACAGCTTTTTCCAGACTGGGCCTGGACGCCGCGTTGCTGGCGAATCTCGATTCCATGGGCTACCAGGCCATGACGCCGATTCAGGCGCAGGGGCTGCCGATCGTCCTGCAGGGTAACGATCTCATTGCCCAGGCGGAGACCGGCAGCGGCAAGACCGCGGTGTTCGGCATCGGATTGCTGGTCAGGTTGAATCCACGCGAATTCAATGTGCAGGCGCTGGTGCTCTGTCCCACCCGTGAACTCGCCGATCAGGTGAGCAAGGAAGTCCGCCGACTGGCGTCTTCCATACCCAATGTAAAAGTGCTCACCTTATGCGGAGGCGCGCCGTTCGGGCCGCAGGTGGGTTCGTTGGAGTCCGGCGCGCATGTCATCGTCGGAACGCCCGGACGCGTTCTGAAACACCTGCGCAAAGGCACGCTGAAACTGGAGCGGGTGAGTACGCTGGTGCTGGACGAGGCGGATCGAATGCTGGATATGGGGTTTTATGACGACATTGCCGAAATCGTCGCTGCCGCGCCAAGTCGTAGACAAACACTGTTGTTCTCCGCCACCTATCCGCAGGAGATCGAGGCGGTCAGCGCCGCCATGCAAAACAAGCCGCAGCGGATCGTTGTCGAGGCGACGCACACCCAGAACAAAATCACCCAGATATTTTATGAAGTCGCCGGTCATGGTGAACGTCTTCATGCGCTGGTGACTCTATTGAGTCATTACCATCCCGCGTCCTGCGTGATTTTCTGCAATACAAAACTGGAATGCCAGGAGATCGCCGATGCGCTGGCAGCCAGGGATTTCAGTGTGCTGGCGCTGCACGGCGATCTGGACCAGCGCGATCGCGATCAGGTGCTGGTGCGGTTCTCCAATAAGAGCTGTTCCATCCTGGTCGCGACCGACGTTGCGGCGCGCGGACTGGATATCAAGGATCTGGAGGCGGTCATCAACTATGAATTGAGTTATGACCCGGAGGTGCATGTGCATCGCATCGGTCGTACCGGTCGGGCGGGCAAGGAAGGATTGGCGTTGAGCCTGTATATCCCGGCCGAGTCGCAGCGTGTCACGGCCATCGAGGATTACCAGCAGAGCCCGGTCAGTATCGCGTCCCTTGCCGATCTTCATATCAACCAGAAGCTGGATCGCAAACCGCCGATGGTCACGCTGTGTATCGACGGCGGCCGCAAGAACAAAGTGCGTCCCGGCGACATTCTCGGTGCCTTGACCAATGCCTCGGGTCTTGCCGGCAATCAGGTCGGCAAGATCGACATCTTCGATCACCATGCCTATGTGGCGATCGATCGCGCCGCGGTGGACAAGGCGCTGCACCAGCTTGGTACCGGAAAGATGAAGGGCCGGTATTTCAAGGTGCGGAGAATCGGCTGACAAACCGGAGTCAGGCTATGGTTTGTTGAACACCGGAAATATTTGTCATCCCTTCCCGCGTTTGAAACAATGTCTTCCCGACACCTTCACTGTCTGTTGGCGAACTGGGGAATTCGAAATGGCAAATTTACGCAGTCTGTCACTGTTACGGAATGATCCGGACGAAGCCGCGCAACTGCTGGAGGCGGCTGAGCAGGGCGATCTCGACGCTCAGTATGCGATGGGCCTGTGCTATGCGGAAGGTCGCGGCGTGGATCAGGATGAGGCCAGGTCGTTCGTCTGGCTGACGCTTGCCCATGAACAGGGTGACGACGACGCCTTGGTGTTGCGCAACATCGTTGCCGCCTCCATGTCCGACGCGCAGTTCGAGCAGATCGATGTGCTGCTGGAGGCGCAGCGTCAGAAGAACCTGGAATGCCAGAAGAAAGCAGAAGGTCTGCACACCGAGCCGAAGAATACCTCCAGGTCAAAGCGGCGTTTGCACTAGCAGTCTTCAAATGCCCGTTCGTTAGCGATATTCGTTTCGAGTCCGCTAACGGACCGCCGGTGATTGGGGCTGTGGTTATGCGGTGCGTACGGTCTTGCTGTTTCGCGGCTGCCAGCGGGGCGGTCCGAACAGAATGCGCGTATTAAGTTGTTCCGCATATTCGGCGGCGTAGGCGCAAACATGCTGGCGCGAGCCGCGACGAAGGCCGTCGATGGTGGAACTGTGATTTTTCAGCACGTAGCGATACCAGTCCTGCCCCTGTCCGCCGCCCGGTGTCTCGGTTTTCTCGACACTGTCCACTTGAAATATCAGTGCGCTGGTCATGTCGCCGTGCTTGTCGACCGGTTTCGCCGAAGATTGCGATTGAGGCGGGGTGGCGGTGTCGCTCGGCTGGGCTGAATCCGCGGCGGCGTCTGGAGTGACAATGTCTGCAGTATGAGTCGGCATATGAGCTCTCCTGTCGATGAATCTACCCGGGAATACGGGAAATCGGGCCAGGCCGTGCAATTAGCGCATGGGCCATGGAGGAGCTTCGTCGAAATGTTCTTTGTTCAGGTCCGCTATGTCGGACCGGTGCTCCGCGGCTGATAAAGAGCCACGGCCACCTGACGGAAACAGTGCGGTTCACAACCCACTCA
>JBFEJM010000392.1:0-2791 GCA_041553175.1 Gammaproteobacteria bacterium
CGTCTGCGCAGAACGGCAGCGCGCAGACGACGGCGACGCATAATCCGTTTGCGGCGCTGAAGGATTTATTGAAAGACAAATGAGAACTTTCACCGCAAAGGACTAAAGGCGCGCGAAGGAAATCGATATCAATGTAGGGCGCATTGGGCCGCAGGCCGTAATGCGCCGAATGGTGTGAAAACATCCGGTGCAATACGCCTCGCTATTGCACCCTACATCGACCAATCCACACACAGCCATGGGTCCTGTCCGTGTTTTCCGTGGCAAACTATATTTTTCCTTCGCGTCTTTTGCGGTAAAAGTCATTTCCACCCAACCAACAAGGCCAACAATGCAGATCTGGGTCGATGCCGATGCCTGTCCGGCCGTCATCAAGGAAATCCTCTACCGCGCGGCGGATCGTGCCAAAATCGCGCTGACGCTCGTCGCCAATGCGCCCCTGCGCACGCCGCCCTCGCCGTTCATTCGCTCCATGCAGGTACCGGCCGGATTCGATGTCGCCGATAACCGCATTGTCGAACTCGCCGCAGCGGGCGATCTGGTCATTACCGCCGACATACCGCTGGCGGCCGGCGCCATCGACAAGGGCGCCTTCGCCCTCAATCCGCGCGGTCAGATGTATACCCAGGACAATATCCGTGAAGCGCTGTCACTGCGAAACTTCATGAGCGAGTTGCGCAGCAGTGGTGTCGAAACCGGGGGGCCTTCATCGTTCAGTCACAGCGATCGTCAGGCATTCGCCAATCAGCTTGATCGCTTTCTGGTTCAGTATGCCCGCAGGCAGGATTGACCAGTACGCGATAAAACCCCACTCACTCGCCGTTGATCTGAGCCCGTGTGATGATAGCCTTGGCGAAACGTTTATTCTTGTAGAACCGCCATGGAACCCACCGTAATAAAGAATGCGATAAAGGATTTTCTTCGCTTCGAGTCGGCCAGCGGCCTGTTGCTGGTGGCCGCCGCCGTGCTGGCAATGCTGATCAATAATTCTCCTGCCAGCCCCCTGTACGATGCCCTGCTCAGCACCCCCATTGCCATTCGTATCGGTGATCTCGAGATCGCCAAACCCCTGCTGTTGTGGATCAACGACGGACTCATGGCGGCGTTCTTCTTTCTGGTCGGACTGGAGATAAAACGTGAAGTGCTGGAAGGTGAATTATCGAATCCCGCACAGATCGTATTGCCTGCCTTCGCCGCTGTCGGGGGTATTGTGGTGCCGGCGGGAATCTATGCCTGGCTGAACTGGGGTGATCCCATCGCCATCAAGGGCTGGGCCATTCCTGCAGCGACCGACATCGCCTTTGCTTTGGGTGTGCTGAGTCTGCTGGGCAAACAGGTCCCGAACGCACTCAAGCTATTCCTGCTGACGCTGGCGATTGCCGATGATCTGGGCGCGATCATCATTATCGCACTGTTCTATACCAGCGATCTGTCGCTGCTGTCGCTCTATGTCGCATCCGGCGCGATTGCAGTACTGTTCTTCATGAACCGGCGTGGCGTCAGCGGCATCACCAGTTATCTGTTCGTCGGTCTGGTGCTGTGGATTGCGGTGCTGAAATCCGGCGTGCACGCCACTCTGGCCGGTGTGGTGCTGGCCTTGTTCATTCCCATGCGTACCGCCGATGAATCGGAATCGCCGCTGCGCCGTCTCGAACACGACCTGCATCCCAGCGTGGCTTACGCCATTCTTCCAATTTTCGCCTTTGCCAACACCGGTGTATCGCTGACGGGATTGTCGCTCGATGCGTTACTGACATCGGTCCCGTTGGGCATCGCCGCCGGCCTGTTCATCGGTAAGCAAGTGGGCGTGTTCGGATTCGCCTGGCTGGCGATAAAACTGAAGATCGCGCGGCTGCCAAAGGACAGCAACTGGCTGGACCTCTACGGTGTCTCCGTGCTCTGCGGTATCGGCTTTACGATGAGTCTGTTCATCAGCTCGCTGGCTTTCGAACAGGGTGGTTCTACTGATATAACCAATGACCGTCTGGGCATTCTGGCCGGCACCTTGCTGTCGGCGACGGTGGGCTACCTGGTTCTGCGCTATAGCCTTGCCCGCAAAACACCTCAAACCCAGTGAGCATGTCGCCGGTCGCGCCCGCAACAATCATCGAGTTGTGGTTCTCGCCGCGAGTCAGACCATTATGGTTCCGCTCGACGCCGGCATTTGATGTTGAATTGCGTACGACCCACCTCGAGAACTACGAGCAGGCCGCAAGCGGTGCACTCGATCACTGGCAGGCAACGGCTTCAGGGTGTCTGGCCCTGGTGATTCTGCTCGATCAGTTCCCGCTGAATATGTTTCGCGGCACAGCGCGTGCCTTCGAAGCAGAAACGCTGGCGCGCAACATCGCACAGCAGGCTATCGACCGTGGTTTCGATACCGAACTTTCGCCGGAACAGAAGGCATTTCTCTACATGCCTTTCATGCACAGCGAAGATCTCACGGACCAGGACCGCTCCGTGGCGCTTTATGCCGCCGCAGGGCTGACCGGCAATCTCGAGTTCGCCCATCACCACCGCGGGATCATCCAGCGCTTTGGCCGCTTTCCGCACCGCAACGCGCTTCTGAGTCGGCCCAGCACGGATGAGGAAAACGCCTATCTGGCGAGCCCAGGGGCGTTTACAGGATAGGACACAACGGAGTACGGAGGCACTACAGCGGAAGTTCGATGTCACCTTGCATGAACTTGACGGCATGACCGTACAGCAGCACACGGTCTCCGCGCAATTCGCATTCCAGCTCACCGCCGCGGGCGGACAACTGCCGGGCGTTGAGGCGAGTCTTTTGCAG
>JBFEJM010000393.1:0-2776 GCA_041553175.1 Gammaproteobacteria bacterium
CACTGACACTACCGCTATTGACCTGCAGGATGGACTCAGCCGATATAAGGCTCCCGATACGGGTCTGCATAGCCTAACCGCGCCAATATTTCGGTTTCAAGCGTTTCCATCTCGGCGGCCTCGCTATCGCTCATATGATCGTAACCGCGCAGATGCAGCACACCGTGCACCACCATATGCGCCCAATGGGCCGCGGCGGTCTTGCCCTGCTCCTCCGCCTCGCGTGCCACGACCGGGGCACAGATGACCAGATCGCCCAGCAGCCGCGAGGCCAGGCCCGGCGGGGCCTCGAACGGGAACGATAGCACGTTGGTTGCGCCGGATTTATGACGATATTGCGTATTCAATGCCGCACTCTCGGCTTCATCAACCAGACGCAGCGTAAGCTCATGCGTACCCCCCAGGTCGGCCAGCGCGGCGCGGGCCCAGCTGCGCAGCTCGGCATCACGCGGCGTGGGTGACGCGGCAGTCACCCGCTGCACATCGAGCTGCAAGCGCAGGGCGCGCGGCACGGCATCAGCGGTCATGATTGCCGCCTTTGCCCTTGTCGTTGTCCTTTTCGTAGGCGTCGTAGGCCGTGACAATGCGTTGCACCAGCGGATGCCGCACCACATCGTGGGCATTGAAAAAGGTGAAACTCACGGCATCGACATCTTTAAGCACTTCGATGACATGACGCAGACCGGACTGGGTTCCGCGCGGCAGATCGATCTGTGTCACATCGCCGGTGACCACGGCGGTCGATCCGAAACCGATACGGGTGAGGAACATCTTCATCTGTTCGCAAGTGGTGTTCTGCGCCTCGTCCAGAATGATGAAGGACTCGTTCAGCGTACGCCCGCGCATGAATGCCAGCGGCGCGACTTCGATCACATGCCGCTCGATCAGTTTCGACACGCGCTCGAAACCGAGCATCTCATACAGTGCGTCATACAACGGGCGCAGATAGGGATCGACCTTCTGCGCCATGTCGCCGGGCAGAAAGCCCAGCCGCTCGCCCGCTTCCACCGCCGGGCGCACCAGCACGATACGGCTGACCTGTTCACGTTCGAGTGACTCGACCGCCGCCGCCACCGCCAGATAGGTCTTGCCGGTACCGGCCGGCCCCACACCGAAATTGAGATCATGCGCGACGATACTGGCGAGGTAACGGCGCTGATTCGGACCGCGTCCGCGGATCTGACCGTGACGGGTGCGAATCACCACCTCGGGTACGCTGGGCTCCGCTTCGGCATTGACCGCCTCGGCATCGGCCTGGCTCAGATGCAGATGGACCTGTTCGGGCGTGACCGCACCTTCGTCCGCTTCCTTGTACAGACTCTCCAGCACGCGGCCGGCGAGTCGCGCTGCGACATCACCGCCGATGACCTGAAAACGATTGCCGCGGTTATTGATCTCCACCCCCAGACGACGCTCGATCTGGCGCAGATGCTGATCGAACTGACCGCACAGCCCGGCCAGCCGACGGTTGTCAGCCGGTTCCAGAACAATATCGAATGAGACGGGTTTGGGTTCCAAAGGGAATCGCGGGCGTTGAATATGGAGGGGGCAGGCGCTAAGCGGAAATCAGGCCCAGTTGGCCGCGTTGACGGCGTCACCGGCGTGGCTGTCGTCCAGCGCCAGGAACTCTCCGCGCAGCGAATTGGGCAACGCTTCAGTGATGCGTACCTTGACGAAGGTACCGAGCAACGACGCATCGGCGGGGAAATTCACCACGCGATTGTTTTCGGTACGGCCGGACATTTCACGGGCATCCCTGCGCGACGGCCGATCGACCAGCACGCGCTGCACAGTACCGACCATGGCCTGGCTGTAGTCGGCGGCGAAACCGCCGATGCGGGCCTGCAGCCGGGCCAGCCGCTGTTTCTTCTCGTCCAGGCCGACATCATCGGGCAAGTCCGCCGCCGGCGTGCCGGGTCGGGCGCTGTAGACGAAACTGAACGAATGATCGAAGCGCAACTCCTCGATCAGGCGCATGGTCGCCGCGAAGTCTTCTTCGCTCTCACCCGGGAAACCGACAATGAAATCCGATGACAGACTCAGATCCGGACGCACCTCGCGCAGCCGGCGGATGATGGACTTGTATTCGAGTGCGGTGTGATTGCGCTTCATGAGGGCGAGAATGCGATCGGAACCGCTCTGTACCGGCAGATGCAGATGACTGACCAGTTGCGGCACATCCGCATAAACCTGAATCAGGCTGTCGCTCATTTCCAGCGGATGTGAGGTTGTGTAGCGAATCCGATCGATGCCGTCGATGGCGGCGATATAGGTGATGAGCAGGGCCAGGTCGGCCATGCCGCCGTCGTGCATCGCGCCGCGATAGGCGTTGACGTTCTGACCGAGCAGTGTGACTTCACGCACACCCTGCTCCGCCAATGCGACGACTTCGGCGATGATGTCGTCGAACGGCCGGCTGACTTCCTCACCGCGTGTATAGGGCACGACACAGAAACTGCAGTACTTGCTGCAGCCTTCCATAATGGACACAAAGGCGGTCGGGCCTTCGGCGCGCGGCGTGGGCAGCGCATCGAACTTCTCGATTTCAGGAAACGAGACATCGACCACTGCATGCCGCTCCGTTTCCAACTGGCGCAGCATGTCGGGCAGGCGATGCAGTGTCTGCGGACCGAACACCAGATCGACATAAGGCGCGCGCTCACGCAGCGCCTCGCCTTCCTGGCTCGCGACACAACCACCCACACCGATCACCAGCTGCGGCCGTTGTTCCTTCCATTCACGCCACTGCCCCAATTGCGAAAACACCTTCTCCTGC
>JBFEJM010000394.1:0-2772 GCA_041553175.1 Gammaproteobacteria bacterium
ATGAAAGTTGATTTATACCTGCGCTGACGAGGTCTATTATTAGCAAAGGGGAAGAGTGCTGGAGATTGCATGCTCAGCTGATGCGGAAAGGGAGGGATGCGGGCGGTAATACCCAGGTAAAGTGCGGCATTAACGCCGTATAGGGGGTTTGATATGCAGCAAATCCGCAAACCGGCCGTCGCCGGTATGTTCTACCCCGACGACAGGGGCGAACTTCAGGCCATGGTACGCGGCATGCTCGATCGGGCAGTGCCGACCGGGCCACCGCCCAAGGCACTGATCGTTCCCCATGCCGGGTACATCTATTCCGGTCCGGTGGCGGCAACCGCTTATGCCAGCCTGAAACCGGTGCGTGACCGCATTCGACGTGTGGTGTTGCTTGGACCGGCGCATCGGGTCGCCTTTCGTGGTCTGGCAGCCAGCAGCGCCAATCAGTTTCTGACCCCCATGGGCGCGATTGCATTGGATACCGACGCAATCAACCAGCTGTCGTCGCTGCCACAAGTGCAGATTCTGGATCAGGCTCATGCCACCGAACACAGCCTGGAGGTCCACCTGCCCTTCCTGCAGGAAACGCTGGATGACTTCAAACTGATACCGCTGGTGGTCGGCGACGCCAATTACCACGAGGTCGCCGAGGTACTGGACGCCGTCTGGGGTGGCGCGGAAACTTTGATTGTCATCAGTTCGGATCTGAGTCACTACCACGATTACATGACCGCCAAACATATGGACGAGGAAACCTCGCGTGCGATCGAAGCGCTGACGCCGGAACGCATAGATTACGATCACGCCTGCGGACGCATTCCGGTTGGCGGTTTGCTGCTGACGGCCCGCGCCCGCGGACTGCAGGCGGAAACGCTCGACTTGCGTAATTCAGGTGACACCGCAGGTCCGCGCGATCAGGTCGTCGGTTATGGCGCCTATGCCATCCACTGACAGCCGATTCGATGCGGAATCCCGCCGCATTCTACTGGCGGTGGCGGCCGAGTCGATTGCACAGGGTGTGCGTCAAGGCACACCGCTCGGCGTCGACGCCGACAGTTACCCTGAGGACCTGCGTGCGCCGGGGGCGTGTTTTGTGACCCTGCGCAAACAGGGCGAACTGCGTGGCTGTATCGGCTCCCTGGAGGCTTACCGGCCGCTGGTATCGGATGTTGCCGACAACGCCTATGCCGCGGCCTTTCGCGATCCGCGTTTTTCGCCGCTGCGCGATGAGGAACTGGCTGAGCTGGATTTGCACATCTCGGTGCTGGGACCAGCGGAACCACTCACGGTCCGCGACGAAGCCGATCTGATTCGCCAGTTACGGCCGGGTGTGGATGGTTTGATTCTTCAGGACCGGAACCGGCGCGGTACATTTCTGCCCTCGGTATGGGAGTCGCTACCCGACCCCACCGAGTTTGTCCGGCACCTCAAACGCAAAGCTGGGCTGGACGATGATTACTGGTCCGACAGCATGCAGGTCTGGCGCTATAGCACCGAGTCTTTCGCGGAAGAGCATTGAAGGAGGCCGGATCGGTACATCACTGCGGCGGCACCGCATCGACCGTCCCGACAATCAGACACTGCGCCACCGAGCCCGGCTGACAGGTGCGCCCATCGACCCAGATGGCATGATCAAAGCGGGCCTCGGTCAGAATGGCACCGTCCAGCTTCACGCCGCGCAGATCGGCATAGGAGAAATCGACCGCCGCCAGGCGGGCACCGCGCAGATCGGCATTGCGCAGGCCGGCTCCGGTCAGGCGCGCATTGCTCAAATCAACTCGCCGCAGGTCGGCGAGATTCAACGTGGTATAGGCGAGATCCGCGCCGATAAGATTCGAACCGACCAGATGGGCCCCGGTCAGATCCATGTTCCGCGCCTGGACACCGCGCAGATTCGCCTGTTCCGCGGTCAATCCCGGCAAACGGCAATTGGCCCAATTCACATGCGGACCCGCCGGTGCGTTGCAATCGCTCGCCGTCTCCATCTTGCGCGGTGTGAACCAGCCGATGATCGCGATCAGCGCCAGCGCCGCGACCAGTGCTTTGACGCATTGCGGACCGCACGGAATGACGCTGGGCAAGCGGCCTTCATCGAGAATATTGCGACGGATTTCACGATGGCGCAGCATTTCATAATCTTCGTCGGCGCGTCGATCACTCTCCCGGCGCCGTTCGCCGTTGTCGGCCTGCATGCGTTCGCTGCCAAAGCGGCGATCACCACCACGACGCTCATCCGCACGCATACGTGCGGCATGCAGACGCTGGCGGTCCTCTTCGCTTTCCAGATTCTGCATTTCCTCCGGCAACAGATGCGGCAAATCCTGAATAGTCTGCCAGGACTGACGATCCGTACTGAGTTCGTCGTCTTCACGGATACGCCCGAGCAGAAGGTAATGCGTGATCTGGCGCTGCGGAAAGGGACCGCGCACCAGGCCTTCGCGGCGGGTGTACCAGAGATGTTCATGCGAATCGGTCATACAGGTCTCATTGCAATACTGCTTTCATTCATCGGCGGCGCGAACGCGGAATTTTGCGCTGGTGGCCGCTTTTGCGGTAAAAGATTCCTTTAGGACACCGGTCGCTTCGGTGTTGTCACAGCACTATCGAGGTCTATGAGCACACCGCCCACCGGTCCATTGCCACCCGTTGCGCCCAGCGCATTGTTCAGTCGTTCCGACTCCCCGGTCTCCACCTGGCGCGTCGGTCAGGTGCTGGCCGCCACCGTGGTATCCACCCCACAACCGGGAGCGTCGGAATTGCGTATCGGCAACCTTCTGGTCAGGG
>JBFEJM010000395.1:0-2767 GCA_041553175.1 Gammaproteobacteria bacterium
ATAGTTCAGTGCAGCCCAGAGTCCGCCGATGACGGCGACATCTTCGCCGACAGACGCGGTCCAGTTGCTGACCGGTTCGGGCGAGGTGTTGATGAGCATTCGACTCCCCGCCTTGGTTGCGTGCGTGGCGGTGGTCAGGGTTCCGCCGACCAGGGCGGCCGCAAGTTGCCCCGCCTGACTGACATCGCCGACGGCCCCGGCAGCCAGAATGGCGCCGGCGGGAATACGGATAAAGGTATGTATGGCGTCCCAGCCGGTGTCGACACCGGGGGTCTTGTCGGCGAAGAATTCCACGCAATACATCAGGCCGGCCGCGCCGAGGACCAGCGGATCACTTAGCACCTGCAGATCGGGTGGCAGGGTGATATTGCCGGTCATGCCGAGATAGCCCAGCATGAAAATGGCCGCGTAGAGATTGATGCCGCTGGCCCAGGCCACGCCCATGGCTAACGCTATGGTCTGAATCGGATCCATGTTTGCACTCGGTCAGGGATCACCGTCTGATGGAAACGGCTTCCATGGTAGCCGCCTTTTCAAGCGGGTACCAAATAACCCCGGGTCAGCTGGTGGCTGCCTTGCCGGGCAGAAAATTCTGCGCCAGTGTGCGGTAGATCGGGTCGGGACAGACGATGCGCGAGGTGACATAGGCGATAAATGCCGTCGCCATCAAGGGCAGAACCAGCCCGGTATTGTCCGTCATTTCCATCACGATCACGAAGGCTGTGATGGGTGTCTGTACCACGCCGGTGAAATAGCCAACCATACCGAGCATCACAATCGCGCCCAGCGGATAGGTGGGCATCCATTCGGCGAGCGTCGCGCCGAAGCCGGCGCCTGCCGCCAGCGAAGGCGCGAAGATGCCGCCCGGAATACCGCTCAGGTAGGACACCCAGGTCGCGGCCATTTTATAGAAGGAGTAACTGCCCGGCAGTTCGCCTTCACCGGTGATGATCAACCGCGCCTCATGATAACCGGTGCCGAAACTCAGACCGCCCGACAGCATGCCGATGATGGCGATCAGGATTCCGCATACCAGCGCTATCCGCAAGGGTGCGCGGCGCGTGAGTGGCGCGAGACGGCGCGTGCTCCAGACCAGAACCGCACTGAACAGCCCGCCGGCCAGGCCACCGGCAATGCCGCAGACGAATATCGGCAACAGGGTTTGCGAGGGGGCGAGCAGGGCGGCATTGGTGCCGAAATAAATATAGTTTCCTTGAATGACAACGGCGGTGATACCGGCCAGAAATACCGCGGTCAGCAGGGTGCCGCTGGTGCGTTGTTCGAACGAACGCCCCATTTCCTCGATGGCAAACAGAATACCGGCCAGCGGTGTGTTGAAGGCGGCGGCGATACCGGCCGCGCCGCCGGCGAGAATGAGGCCATGATCCATGTAGTGGTTGGGAAACTTGGCGAAGCGGCCGAGCGAAAACATCACCGCGGCGCCGATATGCACGGTCGGCCCTTCGCGGCCAATGGACGCGCCCGACAACATCCCCATCAGGCACAACACGATTTTTCCGATGGCGATGCGGAACGACAGCACGCGTCCACGCGCACTGTGATCGGTCATTTTCAATGCCGCGATGGCCTGCGGAATACCGCTGCCGCGGGCGCCCGGTACATAGTGCTGGGTCAGCCAGGCGACCACCACCAATCCGAGCGGGCAGACTATGAAGGGCAGATAGGGCCATTTGCTCGCGCCCTGGTGAAACAGTTCGTTGGCGTGCTCGGTGCCGATCGCGAAGCCGGTGGCCAGCAGACCGACCACAACGGCACCGGTCCAGAACACCAGGCGTGTCTTCCAGGCGTCGGGAGAAAGAAGTTCTCTACCGGAATGTCGGATGCGTCTGAGCACGTACTGCCTGCGGGGAAAAGCTGAAGTATCGAAGCGTTTTTATACTAAATACATGGTACCCAGGGCGCAAGCGATATGCCGGTGTGGCAACGCGACTGATCACTGAAACAATCGGCTCGTGCATATCTTGCTGCCGAATAGTCGTTCGAGGTTGGTTTCCGTCGCGCCCTGCTCGTACTATACCGACTTGGCAGTCTGAACGTCGGGAAGAGTGAATATGATCAAAGTAGGTGTGGTTGGGGGAACGGGATATACCGGCGTCGAGCTGTTGCGACTGCTGGTCGGTCACCCGCAGGTGGAACTTTCGGTGATTACCTCACGTTCCGAGGCGGGGATGCCGGTTGCCGACATGTTTCCGAATCTGCGGGGTCATCTGGATCTGCCGTTTTCCGAGCCGGACCCGGCCGCGCTGGGGAACTGTGATCTGGTGTTTTTCGCCACCCCCAACGGGACGGCCATGCAGATGGCGCCGGCGCTGCTGGACGCGGGGGCCCGGATTATCGACCTGGCCGCGGATTTCCGTTTGCAGGATCCGGCCGTCTGGGAACAGTGGTACGGCATGCCGCATGCCTGCCCGAATATTCTGGCGGATGCGGTGTATGGACTGCCGGAAGTGAATCGGGAACAAATTCGCGCCGCGCGGGTGGTTGCCAACCCCGGCTGCTATCCGACCGCCGTTCAGCTCGGTTTTCTGCCTCTGATCGAACACGGACGGGTCGACCCCGCCAGCCTGATCGCGGACGCGAAATCAGGTGTCAGTGGGGCCGGCCGCAAGGCCAGCGTCGGAATGCTGTTGTGTGAGGCGAGCGAGAGTTTCAAGGCGTATGCCGTGCCGGGTCACCGTCACCTGCCAGAGATCCGTCAGGGACTGACGCGGGCGGCAGGCGCGCCCGTCGGGCTGACCTTCGTCCC
>JBFEJM010000396.1:0-2765 GCA_041553175.1 Gammaproteobacteria bacterium
CATTAGGCCGAAGGCCGTAATGCGCCGAATGTGTTAGGCATAAAAAACATTCGGCGCAATACGCTTCGCTATTGCGCCCTACATCGACTTGAGGTCATTTAGCTTGTCGGTTTCCTTCGCGCGCCTTCGCGACCTTTGCGGTTAAAGTTTATTTGCTCTGTATTTACGAGACACCAGAACAACAAGCGCCGCGGCAATCACCATCGGCCAGTTGCCCCAGCGCACATAAGGCGTGGCGCCCTGACGAGGCTCGACACTCCCGCGCACCACCAGGGTTTCGAATTGCGGACCGCGCTCACGGATGCGGCCATCGGGTCCGATAATCGCGCTGATGCCGGTATTGGTCGCGCGCAGGAGATAACGTCCGGTCTCCAGTGCGCGCATGCGCGCCATCTCCAGGTGCTGATGCGGCGCCAGCGAATCGCCGAACCAGGCGTCGTTGCTGACATTCACCAGGAACGCCGCCTGCGGCAGCTTGGTGATGATCTCCTCGCCGTAGACGATTTCATAACAGATGGACACGCCGATCAAATAACCCGCCGCCTTGATCGGCGCCTGATCCAATCCGCCCGAACTGAAATCCGCCACCGGCAACGGCATCACCTGCAGCAGCGACCCGAACAGTTCGCGCAGGGGAAGATATTCCCCGAACGGCACCAGATGGTGTTTGTAGTAATCACCGTTATCGCTGCCGATGGCGATGACCGCGTTATAGTATTGCCAGCTTTCCTGATCGAGCACGGGAATGCCGGTCAGCAGATCACTCCCGGCCCGTCGCGCCTCGTCGCGCAGGCGCACCAGGAAATCGTTCTCGACCTGATGATAGAACGCCGGGATGGCCGTCTCCGGCCACACCACAAGATCGGTGCTCCCATCCTGTCCATACCACTCCGCACGCGTCAGCAGCATATAGCGTTCGAGCGTGGCGCGTTGCTGTTGCGGTTCCCATTTTTCGTCCTGCGGGATATTGCCCTGCACCAGACTGACCTTCAGTGGTGAACCGGCGGGGGTGGTCCAGTCGATCATTGTCAGCGCATGGCCGATCAGCCAGATCGATACCAGCAGCATCGGTGTCAGCAGGCGTGATTTGCCGGAACCAACCAGCAGCCAAGCCAGCACACCGCCGCTCAACGCGACCAGCCAGGCCAAACCATAAATGCCAAATACAGGTGCATATCCCGCCAGCGCACTGTCGATCTGGCTGTAGCCGATATTGAGCCAGGGAAAGCCGGTGAACAGCCAGCTGCGCAGCCATTCGACCAGCACCCAACCGGCCGGCAATGCCAGCAGCAGCGGCACCGCGCCCGCGCGCGGGGCGAATCGTGCAGCGAAATACCCGAGCAAGGCGGGAAACGAGGCGAGGAACGCGACCAGCAACAGCATCACGCCGATCGCGGCCGGCAGCGGCGAATGTCCGAAGTAATGAATGCTGATGTAGACCCAATTGACGCCGATACCGAACATGCCCAGCCCGAAGGCATAGCCGATGCGGAACGCCGCCGCGGGCGGGCGCCGCTGCAGCAGCAGGAACAACAGTGCGAGGGCGACAATCGCAATCGGATAAAGGCCGAACGGTGCGAATGCGAACGGCATGGCGGAACCCAGTGCCAGTGCGACCGGCAGGGCGATCCTTTCGGCGAGACCCGCGCTACCGGCGTCGGCCATGCATCGACTCCGTCGCAAACGCCAGCCAGCCGCAATGAACCCGCAGCTGCACGCGGCTGCAGGTCAGGCGATATTCACCGAAAAGATCTGACAACATGGGATGCCCGCTAATGGGCAACGGTCTCGGGCGTATCCGAAGGCGGCGGCAGGACGGTCATTCCCAGCATATGCATGCGGCGATTGTCCGCCCGCAGCACTTTGAACTCGAAGTTCTCGATGGTGACGGTCTCGCCGCGCTTGGGCATATGGCCGAAGGCCTGAATCACACAACCGCCGATGGTATCGAACTCCTCATCACTGAAGGTGACACCGAAGTATTCATTGAAGTCCTCGATCGGCGTCAGCGACTTCAGGACATATTCCTTCTCGCTGCGCTTGCGGATGAAGCGGTCCTCGTCGATATCGTGTTCGTCTTCGATCTCGCCGACGATCTGTTCCAGCACGTCCTCGATCGTGACCATGCCGGCGACGCCACCGTATTCGTCCACCACGATGGCGAGGTGATTGCGGCTGGCCCTGAATTCCTTCAACAGCACGTTCAGCCGTTTCGACTCGGGTATGAACACGGCCGGGCGCATCACATCTTTGATATTGAAACCGGTACTGCCTTCCAGCCGATAGCGCAACAGATCCTTGGCCAGAAGAATACCGACGACCTCGTCGCGGCTATCGCTGATGACAGGGAAGCGCGAGTGGCCTGAATCGATAATGATGGGCAGTATCTCGCCGGGCATCGCATCCCGACCGACCACTACCATTTGCGCCCGCGGAATCATGATATCGCGCACCTGCATCTCGCCCACCTGCAGCACGCTTTCGATCATGCCCAGGGCGTCGGCATCCAGCAGGTCACGGCGCTGCGCATCACGCATCAGCTCGACCAGCTGTTCACGGTCTTTGGGTTCGCGCAACAGTACCTGACTCAGGCGTTCAAACCAGGATCGGGAGGAGGATTGTTCGTTACTAGATCGGTCGTCGTTCATATATATAGTTTAGGATACAAGTGTCGGGATAAACCTGATGTCGGTCATGCGCATCAACAGTGCAGCCATCGACCCGTTGGATGTGCTCAGCCGATTAAGGCTCCCGATAGGGGTCCG
>JBFEJM010000397.1:0-2763 GCA_041553175.1 Gammaproteobacteria bacterium
CCCCCCCCCCCCCCCCCGCCGCAACCAGTGCAGGAATGAGTTTATGCATGGGTGATCCCTCCTCGTAACGCTTCGGTTTGAATGAGTGCGTTGACTGTTTTACAGGGAGGAATTCACAGGCGGGTCACGGAATATTCACGAAATGATCACGTGACCGGCCCGAGCGCCGGTGCAGCGTGGAAATTGTTCCATTTGAAGACCAACCGGCGGTGAGGATGCTCAGTCAGCATCTTTGCCGAGGGCGACAAGCTCCTGATAGCACTGAGTGCAGCTACCTGTGCGGCCAGCCCCAAGACTGCAGATAATCCGATCAACGTCGACCTGGATGCGATTGCTTTCCACCAGCAGCAAAAGCTTGCTCAAGCGGTCCGCGGCATACAGCACGGACCCTGGCCGAGATACCTTGTCCGCGGACTCGATATGGATCTGCTCCTCGATGGCCGTTACGACACTTGGCGGGAAATCCCAGGTGGTGACGATATAGTGAGTCAGTCGCCGGGCCAGCACACCGAGTTTCTGATGAAACGCGGTCGAACGCGGTGCATCGCTGATATCCAGATGCTTGTCGAGCACCTTGAGCGCAACGGTTGCACCCAGGTTATGCACCAGGGCCGCGAGGAATGCGTCGAACATATCCACGCCCTCCAACTTGGCCAGGCAGCGCGCCGCCTGTGCCGAACTCTCGGTCTGCTTCCATAACAACGGGGAACCGGTGCGGGAGAAATGCCCGCTGCGCACATCGATGACGGATCGAAAGGCGATGGTCGCGATCACCTGACGCAGTCCACCGTGGCCAAGCTTTCCAAGCGCCTGCTCGAGACTGCTGGTCGGCACGGCCGTGCGGTAATAGGGGCTGTTGGCGACGCGAATGACTTCGCCGACAATGGTAGGGTCCTGCGCGATCTCCTGCGCGAGTTTTGCCGCGGTTATGTTCTCGTCCCGCAGCGATTGCAGTAGCCGGGGAATCACCGCCGGAACACGTGGCAGCAACTCGGCACTATCCGAGCCCGACTGCATGATACCCTCCACTGCCGTCAGCAGCCGACTCTCGACCTCGCTGAGCGATGTATCCGCGGTGGAATTGGCACCGATGACCCAGGCACTGAAACACAGATCGAGATCGACCGGCATGTCCGGTGATGCATGATGGCTTGCCGAAAGCTGCGGTGACTCGGTACTTTCCGTGGGCCGCGCACTGCTTCCCGCATCTTTGACGGGCTTCGCCGCAGGCACCTTATGGTGCTTGCGTGAAAATGCCCGCTTCAGAAAACCGATCACGACCAGCCCGCCCGAATACGCGATGTCATGCGTGGCATTATATACACAACCCCTTGTATCGCGTAAGGACTGCGGCACCGGGCAGCTCTTGTCGGGACGAGCCAGTCTGGGGCATGATTCCGAATCAGAGCGGAAATATCATTGTTGCAGGCAACGGACTTTGACACGGACTTGGAACTGGCTCACGTTTTCCGACCAATGACTTCGGAAATAATAGGCTATGGCCGTTAAGTGAATGGACTCACACTATTGGAATCGACACATGTTTTGGTCGCACTCGAGCATCGTATGCTGACCGTTGACACCCTCGCAAAGATTTCCCTGTTCGAAGGTGAGCGGACGGATTTGCTCGAATGGCTGGTCACTCAGTGTGAACTGGAAACCCAGCCGGCGGACACACTGCTGCTCAGCCCCGAACGCCACGACGACCGCGCGTTCTATATCCTCGAAGGTCAGGTGCAGGTACACATCGGCGACACCGAGAGGCAACCCATCGCGATTCTCGAGGCCGGCCAGATCGTCGGTGAAATGTCGGTCATCGATAAACTCGCTCCGTCCGCCACTGTGCGCACAACCACACCCTGCACTGTCATCGCTATCGACGGCGCCGCCTTTCGTTCACTCATCGACAGCTCCAGTGTGCTGGCGCGCAATCTGCTGAAGCTGCTTGCACGCCGCTTGCGCAGGGACAATCAGATGGTGGGTCAGAGTATTGCACAACAGGCACAATCCGAACGTGCCGCGCGCGCCGACGCCCTCACCGGTCTGCATAATCGTCGCTGGCTGAACGAACGATTCGCCCAAACTGTCATCCAGTCACGTACCGGAAATCTGGGCCTGTCAGTGCTGATGCTGGATATCGACCGCTTCAAACGCTTCAACGATACCCATGGCCATCTGGCGGGCGACCGCGCCCTGATCACCGTTGCCAATGTCATCAACACACAGATCCGCACCGGCGATCATGCCGCACGGTTCGGTGGCGAGGAGTTCCTCATCATTCTGCCGAACACCGACGCCGCCGAGGCCCATCGCATCGCCCGCCGCCTGCGGCGTACCATTCACTGCACGCCGATCGAAAATCACGACGGCGTGGAGCTGCCGAGTGTGACCGCATCTATCGGTTTGGCAGAATGGAACGGAGAGGAAACATGGGAGGCATTGGTCGCGCGCGCAGATCAGGCGTTGTATCGGGCCAAGCGCCGCGGACGCAACCGCGTGGCCATCAGCCATGCCGGCGATACCGGCACCAAGCCCGACTCTCGTAAGCGACAGCGGTCACCACACTCCCGCTAGAGCAATCCCGTTGCGCCCGAGCGGCGGATAATCCGTTCGGCTGCCCCCCCGGAACAGACAACGTATCGACCGGAGCGCTTTGCGTGCCGGTCGGTCGTTGCTGAGTCATCAGATCGCCGCGAGACTCTTTATTGCGTCACGCTTTCTTTTACCGGCATCACGCCGGAGTGACCGGCACTACCGACGACA
>JBFEJM010000398.1:0-2754 GCA_041553175.1 Gammaproteobacteria bacterium
TAATATGGTTAAGATTATTGCTTGGTATGATAATGAATGGGGTTATGTGGCTAGTATGACGCGACTCGTGAAGTATATAGCTGAGCAGGAATAAAATATTGAGTTTTAAAAAAGACCGCCCTGATGGGCGGTTTTGGTATGTGCGCCAGCAACAATCCAATCAGGGGGTACTGTCTACCTCAGCCCCTTCTTTCTTGACCGGCATCAGATCGGCCTTGCTCAGACCAAGTGCCAGCACGGTCGCACTGGCGACATAGATCGATGAATAGGTGCCGATGATGACACCCAGCATTAACGCGATCGAAAACCCGTGAATCACTTTGCCGCCGAAGTAATACATCGCGGCCACCACCAGCAGCGTAGCCACCGATGTCATGATGGTACGTGACAGGGTTTCATTGATCGCCGCATTCATGATCTCTTCGGGCGTCCCTTTGCGCATGCGCCGGAAATTCTCACGAATGCGGTCGAACACCACGATGGTGTCATTCAATGAATAACCGATGACCGCCAAAATCGCGGCCAGCACGGTCAGATCAAATTCGATCTGGAAAATACTGAATATTCCGATGGTCACGACGACATCATGGATGGTTGCCACAATCGCGCCGAATGAAAACCGGTATTCAAAGCGCAACGCGACGTAAATCAGAATGCCCAGCAGCGCATAGGTGATCGCCAGACCACCCTTCTCGGCCAGCTCCTCACCGACCTGCGGTCCGACGAACTCGACCCGTCGCATCTCCACGCCAGCCTGGTCCGTACGCAATGCCTGCAACACCCGCTCACTCAACTCCGCACTGCTCTCGTCCGGCCGCGGCGCGATGCGGATCAGCACATCGCGGGCACTGCCGAAATGCTGTACCTGTGCATCGGAGAAATCAGCCGTCAGCGATGCGCGTACCGATTTCAAATCGGCGCTGTCGGGGTAGCCGACCTCGATCAGCGTACCGCCGGTGAAATCGATGCCGAAATTGAAACCACGGGTAAATATCGACGCCAGACACACAATCACCACCAGCACGGACAGGCCCATCGCCAGGCGGCGCTTGCCCATGAAGTCGACCTTGCTGTTTGCCTTGAAGAATTCCATTGTTATTTCGTCTCCGGACTAGATCGACAAACGGCTGACGCGCCGGCCGCCGTACACGAGATTGACGATAGCGCGGGTCACCATGATGGCCGTGAACATCGAGGTCATGATGCCCAGCGACAAGGTCACCGCGAACCCTTTTACCGGGCCGGTGCCGAAACTGAACAACACGATCGCCGCTATGAGCGTGGTGATATTGGCGTCTGCAATCGTGGAGAAGGCCTTTTCATAACCGGCGTGAATCGATGCCTGTGGACTGTTGCCGTTACGCAGTTCCTCACGGATGCGCTCATTGATGAGCACGTTCGCGTCCACCGCCATACCGACCGTCAGCACGATACCCGCAATACCCGGCAGCGTCAGTGTCGCCTGCAGCATCGACAGCAGCGCCACCACCAGCACGACATTGAGCAGCAGGGCAACGTTGGCGATGAGACCGAATACCCGGTAATACACCGCCATGAACGCCAGCACCAGCACCATGCCGATCACGACCGACAGGAAACCCTGATTGATATTCTCACGACCGAGACTTGGACCAACTGTCCGCTCCTCGATAATCTCAATCGGTGCCGCCAGCGCGCCTGCCCGCAACAGCAGTGCCAGGTCGCGCGCTTCCTGCGTGCCGTCCAATCCGGTGATCTGGAAGTTGTTGCCAAGCTGATCGCGAATGCGCGCGATATTGATGACTTCCTTGACCTGACGTTTGTCGCGAACGATCTCGCCGTTGACTTCGCGGGTCTCCACCTTGTTTTCGATAAACACCACTGCCATCAGCTTGCCGATGGCATCCTTGGTGGCATTGGACATCATCTTGCCGCCCTTGCCATCCAGGCGAATATTCACCTTGGGACCGCCTGTCTCGGTATCGAAACCGGAAGCGGCGTCGGTGATGTAATCGCCGGTCAGGATCACGCGCTTCTGGAGCAGCACCGGCGTACCGTTGCGCTCCTTGTAAAGCTCGGTGCCCGCCGGTGTGTGGCCACTGGAGATGGCATCATTGGGATCGTGCCCCTCGTCCACCATGCGAAATTCAAGCGTCGCCGTGGCACCGAGAATCTCCTTGGCGCGCGCGGTATCCTGCACACCCGGCAACTGCACTACCACGCGCTGGTCGCCCTGCTGCTGTATGACCGGCTCCGCCACACCCAGCTCGTTGACGCGATTGCGCAGGATAGTAATGTTCTGTTGCAGGGCATAGGAGCGGATTTCACGCTGCTGCCGTTCGTCGATCACGGCGGTAAGCATCCATTTGTCGGCCGTATCCTGGGTACTGAACTCCAACCCGTCGTATTCGCTCTCGAACGCATCCAGCGCCTTGTCGCGATCGTCGGCACTTCGGAACTGGGCGACTATGCTGTCGTTCTTCCGACCGATGGTGATATAGCGAATGGGCTCATCGCGCTTGCGCAGGAGATCGCGAAATTCGCCGACATGGCGCTCCAGGGCCTGACCGACCGCGGCTTCCATGTCGACCTCCATCAGGAAATGCACGCCGCCGCGCAGATCAAGGCCCAGGTACATGGGCAGGGCATTGAGACTCGCCAGCCAGTCCGGTTCGGCGCTGGCCAGGTTGAGGGCGACAATAAACTTGTTACCGAGCGCGGCCTTCAAACGGTCGGCCGCATTGAGCTGGAGTTCAGTATTGTCGAAGCGCACCA
>JBFEJM010000399.1:0-2752 GCA_041553175.1 Gammaproteobacteria bacterium
CCAGCACCACACCGCTGACGTTTTCATCGTCGTCGAGAATCGGCGAGACATTGACCTCGATCGAATATTCCAGATCATTCTTGGCCGACAGCAGAATCGGATGCCCCGGTATCTTGCAGGCCTGGCCGCTGCGCAGACAGGCACGCACCGGGTCATCGGCCAACTGGCGCGTGTCCTCGTCGATGACATGAAACACCTCCGACAGCGGCCGCCGCAACGCGCTGGTCGCGGCCCAGCCGGTCAACTGCTCGGCAATCGGATTCAGGTATTCGACACGGCCGGCCGCATCGGTCGCGATCACGCCATCGCCGATGGCTTCGAGCGTGACCAGTGCGCGTTCCTTTTCCGCCCGCAACGCGGCTTCGACCCGCTTCAGTCCGGTGACATCGCGCCCGGTACCTTCGACGCCGGCGATGTCGCCGTACTCGTCGCGATAGTATTGTGCGTTCTTGGACACCCAGATACGGCTGCCATCCTTGCGTACCACCTGCATCTCATAGCCATGCAGGCGACCACCGCCGGCTTCCAGCGCGCGCATGAACACTTCCACTTCAGCACTGTCCACGAACAGTTGTTCCAGGTTGGTGCCCAGCAGTTCGCGCTGGCTGTAGCCCAGCAGTTCGGTGACCGACGCTGATACCTGCACGATGTTGCCGGCGTTGTCGGTGCGGAAATAGGTATCCTGAATGTTGTCGAGGATCCGCGACAGTTCGCGTCGCGAGGCGCGGATGCGCTGCTCGGCCTGGCGCCGTTCATCGACCTCCAGGCGCAGTTCGCTGTTCAGGCTCTCGGCCTTTTCCTTGGCCCCGCGCAAGGTCTGCACCAGCCCTTCGTTTTCCAGGCCGAGGCGCAAGGTGCGCTCGGTTGATTTGTACATCATGACGCTGGAGACAAGCAGCACTACCATGAACATCAACACGACAATGCCCGTGAGCCGATGCAGCTCAGGTCCGGCGGTGATCAGCTGAATACCGAACGGAATCAGCGCGGGCAGAATAAAGGCCTGCGGCACGCCGCGCAGCGCGGCATAGCTGACGGCGGTACCGGCACAGATACCGGTGACACCGACCACCAGAAAGGATTGGTAGGCGATGGAATCCGACGGCAGCAGGAAATTGCCGGAAATGCCCCACAGTCCGCCGCCGACCAGGGCCCCGAGCAGAAACAGTCCATGCCATGGCCGTTGCGGGCGTTGCTCAGGCGCGCATTTATGATAGGAAAGCACCAGCATGAAACGCAGCGCATAGAGGCAGGCGCTGGCGATCAGCCAGATACCCAGTTGCGTGCGCGGCGCCGTGTCATATACGACGTAGACCAGCAACGCGACCGCGGCGACCGCGGCGATAAGCGAAGGAACAGCCTGGCGGTAGACGAGATCGATCTGCGCAATACGCAGTCGCTCCACGTCGGAAACCATCACCCCACTCTCGGATAGCGCCGGCTTCCGTTCACTGGTTGTCAACATGGCAACATCAAGTCCTTTTTGTCAGCAGCCGGTCTGATACAACGTTCGGGATTGTTATTGGGGGTTCGGTGCGCCGCGGCGATCCTGCCGTGCGCCGTTCCGCTCGCGATGACGCGGGGTCCACTTCCCGATCGGAAAGAAACGGATTACTCATTATTCCGTCATTCCGGCAAAGCCGTAAATCAAATGTGTCGAATCGGGTGGATTCCGGCCCTCGCCGGAAATACGGATTGTGCATATGCTCAATTCTCCCTTTGCCTGAGGCAATCATCGGCATCCCTGCCTGTACTCGCGCACTATAACAGTGCGCACTGCCTCAGCGCTGCCGTTTGCGGGCAGCGATGCGCATACGCAGGGCGTTGAGTTTGATAAAGCCCTCGGCATCTTTCTGATTATAGGCGCCGGCATCGTCTTCAAAGGTGGCGATCTTCTCATCGAACAGGCTGTCGTTGATCGACTTGCGACCGGCCACGGAAACATTGCCCTTGTAGAGTTTCAAACGCACGAATCCGTTCACCGTTTCCTGCGAGGCATCGATCATGGTCTGCAGCATTTTGCGTTCGGGGCTCCACCAGTAGCCGTTGTAGATCAGGCTGGCGTAACGCGGCATGAGTTCGTCTTTCAGATGCGCGACTTCCCGGTCCAGCGTGAGCGACTCCATGGCGCGGTGCGCCTTGAGCAGAATGGTACCGCCGGGCGTTTCATAGGCACCGCGCGACTTCATGCCGACATAGCGGTTCTCGACGATGTCGTCACGGCCGATGCCGTTGGCGCCGCCGACCTTGTTCAATAACTCCATCACCGTGGCCGGGCTCATGGCCTTGCCGTCGATGCCAACCACGTCACCGCGCTTGAATTCGAGTTCGACATAGGTCGGTTTGTCCGGCGCCTTCTCCGGCGACACCGACCAGCGCCACATATCCTCTTCCGGCTCGGCCCAGGGGTCTTCGAGAATGCCGCCCTCGTAGGAGATGTGCAGCAGATTGGCGTCCATGGAATAAGGCGACTTCTTGCCCGCCTTGGCGAAGTCCACCGGGATCTTGTGTTCCTTGGCATAGGCCATCAGTGTCTCGCGCGAGGACAGATTCCATTCGCGCCAGGGCGCGATGACTTTCACATCCGGCTTGAGTGCATACGCGCCCAGCTCGAAGTGGACCTGATCGTTCCGGCTCAGCGCAAGAAAGTCGTGCTCAGGAAGCGAGACGTTCTGCCGCGACATGACTTCGTTGTGAAGCTCGACGAACAGCGGGCCAACGCCGTCCGCGGTGGCCCATGGGCCGTCGTCCG
>JBFEJM010000400.1:0-2748 GCA_041553175.1 Gammaproteobacteria bacterium
ACCACACAGTCTGTGATACTCTTACGGATTTCGCCAAACGGGTCATGGATTTTTTCTACGGCCTGCATCCTACAAGGACACAGTTTTATCGTCATCCCGAAGACACAACAAACAGCGAACACGCGCGGACGGTCTATACCGGAAATTATGTTCTGCGTTCCGACGCATTGCGCTATTTTGTCCCGTTCGCGGCACTGAGACTGAGAATGGCCGGGCCCGTGCTGGGCCGCATCATTCGCGCCGAGATCGAAGAGGGTTTCGTCTCCGCAAACCTGCCGATGTTGCATAAACGGACAACGAGTCAGACCGGCCAGGCCGAGTTCCGTCCCGGCATTGAATGGTCGGCACAGACCATCGATCTGTCTGGCGAGTTCGAGCGCCAGTTCTTCGGTGATGTGATGCTGTTCTCGATCGATGAGCTGACCGCCATGGGTTATCCGAAGACCCGGATTCCGGAACCGACAGTCAAACAGGTGCTCTATGACACCGAGCAACGAATGTTGAGCCTGTACGCCGAAAAGAACGCGGCATTGCTGGAGAAGCTGGATGCGCTGAAGCGCCTTCTTCGGCATGATCAGTGGTGGCTGCAATGTGCTGAAGCCGAAAATGCATTGGATCAGTTCAGCGCGTTCATACGGAACATCGAAGCCAACTTTGGCCAAGGATCACGCTGTCTTCATGTCCTGGCATCGCCCGCGGAGAGGGAGAAACGGCGCACGCTCATGCTTGCCGAGGTACTGCAGTATGCGAACACTCGAATGACGTGGGAACGCGCTTTGCGCGCGGTCTAGAAAGGCGGTTCTGGTCGGACCAACAATGCTATATCAGCTCAAACACCGGCTTCATAAATTCCGCCACGGAGAACGATACCGGTTGCTGGATGCTCTGCTCGAAACCCAGATGCTGCCGAAAGATCAATTGCTGCAAAAGCGGGAACAGGATCTGGCCGGCCTGGTAAGGCATGCTGCAGCATACTCGCCTTACTATAAGCGGGAATACCAGGCTGTCGCATTGCCATCGACATCGGGCCTGCGCATAACGGATCTGCCTGTTCTGCGCAAGCAGGACGTCATAGATCACAGGGACGAAATGCTCGTAACCACGGCAAACAGGGATCTGTTGCGCGTCGGTAGCACGGGCGGGTCGACCGGGAAACCGGTGTCCTTTTATTTCGATCAGGAAAAGATGGATTTGATGCGGGCCGGTATGTGCCGCAGCTATATGTGGTCCGGCTGGCGACCGGGTCAGAAAATACTCAACTTCTGGGGCGCAAAACGGGATCTGAAAGGCGGTGGGCTGAACAAGCGCGTGGACGATTTCCTGGCCGCGGAAAAAACCATTGGGGCCTATGAGTATACCGCGTCTGATCTTGCCGCCTGGGTGGCGGCTATCCAACGCTACCGGCCGGTCCTGTTGCAGGGCTATGCATCGATATTAGCCGAGCTCGCGCAGTACGTGCTGGATCAACGCCTGCGTCTTCCCGCCACCATCAAAGGCGTCTACTCCACGGCGGAGATGTTGTACGACGGGCAGCGGGCACTGATGGAGTCGGCATTCTCCTGCAAGGTGTTCAATCAGTATGGTAGTCGCGAGATTCCCAATATCGCCTGCGAGTGCCGCGCGGGTAACCAGCATGTGTTCACGGATATGGTGTATCTCGAGTCCGTGAGTGAGGCGGGTGAGGACAGACTTCTGGTCACGTCTCTGACCAATCGGGTTATGCCTTTCATCCGCTATGATATCGGTGACTCGGGGCGATTGAAGGATGGTGAGTGCGCCTGTGGTTCGCCCTTTCCCATGATGGAGATGGGTGTGTGTCGCAGCAACGATCTTATTCGAACAAGAAACGGCAAAGTCGTCTACCCGTCATACTTCATTCACTTGCTCGATGACTTTGCCGGGATTCAGCAATATCGATTCGTGCAGACCGCGCTGGACAGGATGCGGCTGGATATCGTCAGTTCGAAGCCCATTGCGGTGGAGCAGAAAAAACATCTCCAGACCAGAATCACTCAGGAAGTCGATTGCTCGATCGTTCTGGATATACGTCAACTCGATAGAATCGAACGCACCCAAGCGGGTAAACACAGATTCGTCGTCAGTGAGCTTGTCTGATACGGATACAGGTAATGCTCGTTAACACGGCATGCAATCAGATCGCCTCCCCATTCGTTTTGCAGGTACGGGCCTTGCGTTTTCGGGTCCGTCCACCAAACGAACGGATGAGGAGAAGCCTATGAATAATCGAGCAGGAGCCATTAAGTCCACGTGTGCCGCGATTATGGCACTCGGTGCAGGGTTGGCAGTCGGGAGTGCGCAGGCTGCGGTACCGGATGCGCCAAAGAACTGGGAGAAGTGCGCGGGTATCGTCAAGGCGGGCATGAATGACTGTGGTTCGATGGACGGCAAGCACAAGTGTGCCGGTCAGTCGACCCTGGACAATTCAGATGCCGAGTGGGTCTATGTGCCGGAAGGCACCTGCACGAAGATTACCGGCGGTACCGTCGCCGCGGTCAAACCAGCGAAGTGAGAGCAGGAACCAACAGCGTCGCCCATGCCAGCGCATGGGCGTGCGCGCCTCTCCGCGGAACCGGTATCGGCCTGCGCAGCCCGCATATCGCCGAGGTTCTGCAATCCAAACCGAACATTCCCTGGTTCGAACTGCTGCTGGACAATCACTTTGCGCCGGGTGGGCTGATCAAGGCGCAGACGATGGCCGTGCGTGCCGACTATCCCGTTACTTTCCAT
>JBFEJM010000401.1:0-2732 GCA_041553175.1 Gammaproteobacteria bacterium
AGCGGCCGGCGTCGGGGTAGGTGGGTATGCCCTCGAACACCAGGCTGACCGCACCGTTGGCGAGAGGGCCATATACTATATAGGAGTGGCCCGTCACCCAACCGACGTCTGCGGTACACCAGTAGATGTCACCGTCCTGGTAGTCAAACGTGTATTTATGGGTGATTGCAGCGAACAGCAGATAGCCGCCGGTCGTGTGCAATACGCCTTTTGGTTTGCCGGTCGAGCCGGACGTGTAGAGAATGAACAACGGATCCTCGGCATCCATTTCCTCGGCGGGGCAATCCGCAGATGCCGCACTAATGGCATCGTGATACCAGACATCACGATCCGAATTCCAGACAATCTTGCCGCCGGTCCGTTTCACGGTGAGCACGGTATGGACGTTCGGGCAATGTTGCAGTGCCTCGTCCGTGTTGGCTTTGAGTGGTACGGAGCGCCCGCCGCGCACACCTTCGTCCGCCGTGATCACGACCCGGCAATCCGAATCCAGAATGCGATCCTTGAGTGACTCGGGCGAGAAGCCGCCGAAAACCACCGAGTGCACAGCACCGATGCGGGCGCAGGCCAACATCGCCATGACCGCTTCGGGTATCATCGGCATATAGATACAGACGCGATCGCCTTTCTTGACGCCGCGCGCTTTGAGTGCATTGCCGAACCTGCACACTTCGGCGTGCAATTCACGATAGGTGATTTTCTTGTCGACGGCGGGGTCGTCACCTTCCCAGATCAGCGCGGTCTGATCGCCGCGTTTGTCGAGATGTCGATCCAGGCAGTTGTAACTGACATTGAGTTTGCCGCCGTCGAACCAGCGGATACGGGCGTCTTTGTAGTCCCCGTCGAGTACCTTGTTCCAGGGTTTCGACCAGCTCAGAAACGTCTTTGCCTGTTCCGCCCAGAAACCTTCGGGGTCATCCACCGATTGCCGGTAGAGTTTCTCGTACTGCGCGGCGTCCAGCAGGGCATTGGCCGCAAATTCAGCGGGGACCGGGTAGACTTTTGATTCCGACATCGCAGCGTTCCTCTTTTTGGTGTGACAACGATCCTGTTGGGCCGAGCGGGCCGCATTATGCAGAGTACCGGAACTGCGCGGTGCCGCCAACGCCCGGCCTTTTCAGATCGGGCGCACTTTGACTTGAGTCACCTGGATGCGAGATCAACCGGTATCGGCCGTTGTGTCAGGCCGGCGACGCGGTCGGGTTCCCAATGGTCTGCGGCGTGCTCCCAGAGCTCGGTCAGTGTCATGTCCTGTACCGCGGGGGGAACGGACTGACCCAGAAACTCGAGTACGGCACAGGCAAGCCGAATATCGCCTCGCAGGTCAATGGCCGGCGCCTGGGTTTGTTTGCTGAGTTTCTCGCCGTCGGCACTTATCGCCACTGGACAATGAAGGTACTCAGGCGTAGGCAGGTCGAGCAGCTGTTGCAGATAGATCTGACGTGGCGTCGACACCAGCAGGTCACTGCCGCGCACGACGTGTGTGACCTGCTGGGCCGCATCATCGACAACGACCGCGAGCTGATAGGCAGTCATGCCGCCGACGCGTTTGACCACGAAGTCGCCGAACACCTGCTGAATATCAAAGCTGAATGCGCCCTGCAGGCGATCATGGAAGTCGATTCGGCGGTCGTCCACGCGCACCCTGACCGCACGCGGTGAGCGCCCCGCCGGTAACCCATTGCGGCAGGTGCCGGGATAGATGGGACCTTCAACCCCGATGAGGGCGCTGTCGGCGATCTCGCGGCGGCTGCAGGCGCATGGAAACAGATAGCCCCGTTCATCGAGTTGCGCAAGGGCCGCTTCGTAGGCATCGGTGCGCGCGCTCTGATAGAGAACCTCGTCGTCCCAGAACAGATGGAAATTCTCCAGGGTATGGAGTATCGCATCGGCGGCGCCGGGCACTTCGCGTGGCGGATCCAGGTCATCGATCCGGATCAGCCAGGTGCCGTTGTGGCTGCGCGCATCGAGGAAACTGGCCACCGCGGCAACCAGTGATCCGAAATGTAGGGAGCCGGTAGGCGAGGGTGCGAATCTGCCAACGTACATGGGGTTATCATAGCGGTTAATGCCAACGAGCGTAAACGGTGCCCACCCCGAATGCAGAAAACCGGCCAGCGGCCGGTTTTCATTTCAGCGAGGCCTGATGGGTCCGGTTCTAACCGCCCATCTGCTTTTCGCGGATTTCGTCCAGTGTCTTGCAGTCGATGCAAAGCGCGGCGGTTGGACGGGCTTCCAGTCGGCGCACGCCGATCTCGACACCGCAGGATTCGCAATAGCCGTATTCCTCGTGATCCAGCTTGATCAGGGTTTCGTCGATTTTCTTGATCAGTTTGCGTTCCCGATCGCGGGCGCGCAGTTCCATGCTGAATTCGGATTCCTGCGTGGCGCGGTCATTTGGATCAGGGAAGTTCGCCGCCTCGTCCTGCATATGGTGCACGGTCCGGTCGACTTCTTCCATCAGCTCGCGTTTCCACGACAGCAGAATATTACGGAAGTGCTCCGTCTGCGCTTCGTTCATGTAGTCTTCGCCAGGTGACTCCTGGTAGGGCTCGATGCTCTCGACTACCGTGGTTTGCCCCTTCGCGGCAGCGCTCGATTTTCTGCGCGTCGCTTTTTTTGCTGCCGGTTTTGGTTTTGCCGTCTTGGCCGCGGTCGCGGTCTTGGCGGGGGCTTTCTTGACGGGTGCCTTCTTCGCTACCACCATTTTCTCGACTACCTTCTTGGCTGCC
>JBFEJM010000402.1:0-2731 GCA_041553175.1 Gammaproteobacteria bacterium
CAAGCAAGCAGTGCTGCATCAAGAGCATGTAATATTCTATCTCAAACAGAATTAGAAATAGAAGCCACAGTAGCAAAAGTAGATGAGTCTCTTTGTAGAGGTTGTGGTTTCTGTGTTGATTCATGTCCATATACAGCGATCGAATTGATTGAGAAAGATGATTACGGACATAAGATCAAAGTAGGCAACGAGCGGAACACGTGTTGTGTTCCCGTATCCTTGGTTTATTCAGGTTTTACCCTTCATATAGTCTTTTGTCGGTGTCGTCCGTGTTTTCCGTGGCCAATGTGTGTTTCGGTTTTTCCTTTGCGCGCCTTCGCGTCCTTTGCGGTAGAAATTTTTGCATTAATCAATTCTTGCGGATTCGATACTCCGCCGAGCAGGCATGTGCGGTCAGCCCTTCGCCGCGCGCGAGTACCGAGGCGGTCTTGCCGAGTTCGGACGCGCCTTCCGGCGAACACATGATCAGACTTGAACGCTTCTGGAAATCGTATACACCAAGCGGTGAGGAAAACCGTGCCGTGCGCGAGGTGGGCAGCACGTGATTCGGGCCGGCGCAGTAGTCACCGACCGCCTCCGCCGTATAGCGCCCCATAAAAATGGCGCCGGCGTGTTTAATCTTCTTCGCCATCTTGTCAGGCTGGTCCAGCGACAGCTCCAGATGCTCGGGGGCGATGAAGTTGGCGACCTCAACCGCTTCATCGAGATCCTTCACTTTGATCAGGGCGGCGCGGCGCGTCAGCGATGCCTCGATGATCTCGCGCCGCTCCATCGTCGGCAGCAGACGTTCGATGCTGTTGCGCACCTGCTCCAGAAACTCGCCATCCTGGCTGACCAGAATGGGCTGGGCGTCCTCATCGTGCTCGGCCTGGGAGAACAGGTCCATGGCGACCCAGTCGGGATGGGTCTTGCCGTCGCAGATGACCAGAATCTCGGACGGACCGGCGATCATATCGATCCCGACCGTGCCGAATACCATGCCCTTGGCCGTGGCGACGTAGATATTGCCCGGACCGACAATCTTGTCGACCTGCGGAATGGTCTCGGTACCGTAGGCCAGCGCGGCCACTGCCTGCGCGCCGCCGACGGCAAACACTCGATCGACGCCGGCAATGGCCGCCGCCGCCAATACCAGCTCGTTCAGATCACCATCGGGCGTGGGCACGACCATGATCAGTTCGGGCACGCCGGCGACCTTGGCCGGTATCGCATTCATCAACACCGATGACGGATAGGCGGCCTTGCCGCCGGGAACATACAGACCCACCCGTTCCAGCGGCGTGACCTGCTGCCCCAATACCGTGCCGTCGTCTTCGGTATAGCTCCAGGACTTCATGCGCTGACGCTCGGCATAGACACGCAGACGCTGCGCGGCCGTTTCCAGCGCGGAGCGCTGCTCGGCCGGAATCGCATCCAGCGCCTGCTGCAGCCGCACCGCCGGAATCTCCAACTCGTCCATACCACCGGCCTGCATGCGGTCGAAACGATTGGTGTATTCGACCAGCGCGGCGTCACCGCGCACACGCACGTCGCGCAGAATATCCTTTACCGTCGTGGTCACACGCTCGTCGGAAGCCGCGTCCCAGGCCAGCAGGCTTTCCAGCTGCGACCAGAAGTCCGCAGCAGCAGTGGTCAATTGTCGGATCTGCAGCATACTTGCGCCCTCAACGAGGTTAGTCGTCCATCAACCGCGCGCGGCCACGACGGCCTGACGCATCTGGTCGACGAAATCCGTAATCAAAGCGTGCTTCATTTTCATGGACGCCTTGTTCACCACCAGGCGTGAACTGATGTCGGCGATGTGCGCCAGCGGCACCAGTCCATTGGCCTTCAGCGTGTTGCCGGTATCGACCAGATCGACGATCAGATCCGCCAGACCCACCAACGGCGCCAGTTCCATCGAACCATACAGTTTTATGGTTTCGACCTGTTTGCCCTGCGCCACATAATAGCGTCGCGCGCTTTCCACGTACTTGGTGGCGATACGCAAACGGCTGCCGCTGGCCTCGGCACCGGGGCGCCCCGCCACCATGAGTCGGCAACGGGCGATTTCCAGATCGAGCGGCTCGTACAGACCGGCACCACCGTGTTCCAGCAGCGTGTCTTTTCCCGTCACGCCGAGATCGGCCGCGCCGTACTGAACATAGGTGGGCACATCCGCAGAGCGGATCAACACGACCTTGATGTTGTCCTGATTGGTATCCAGGATGAGTTTGCGGCTGGTATCGGGATCATCGCGCAGCTCGATGCCGGCGCGCGCCAGCAGCGGCAGCATATCCTTGAAGATGCGGCCCTTGGATACCGCAATGGTCAGCGTATCAGTCAGCGTCGGCTTCATGGTTTGTCTGTCACCGGACTCAGGACGGCACACGCCGGATCTTGGCACCCAGCTGCGCCAGCTTTTCTTCGATACACTCGTAACCGCGATCGATGTGGTAGATGCGGTCCACGATGGTATCGCCTTTGGCCACCAGGCCGGCCAGAACCAGACTGGCCGAGGCGCGAAGATCGGTCGCCATGACCGGCGCACCGGTCAGGCCATTCATTCCGCGGGTAATGGCCGTATTGCCCTCGACGCGGACATCGGCCCCCATACGCTGCATTTCCTGCACGTGCATGAAACGGTTCTCGAACACCGTTTCGGTGATGGTACCGACACCTTCGGCAACCGCGTTGAGTGCGGTGAACTGCGCCTGCATATCGGTCGGAAAGGCCGGATACGGCGCCGTCC
>JBFEJM010000403.1:0-2703 GCA_041553175.1 Gammaproteobacteria bacterium
CCAAAGGGATCCTGATTGACCACCTCGGGACTGTCCGCCAATGCGGCATTGGCTTCGATCACTTCACCGGCCACCGGCGCATAGACATCGGACGCGGCCTTGACGGATTCGACCACGGCGCAGGCCTCGCTGGCCTTCAGTGTGCGCCCCGCATCCGGCACTTCGACATAGACCATATCACCGAGCTGATCCTGCGCATGATCGGTGATGCCGATGATGGCGCTGCCATCCGCGTTCAGTTTCAGCCACTCATGGCTCTTGGTGTATTTCAGATCGGCCGGGATAGTGCTCATGATGTCTTCCTCTTAAAGACTGTTCTTAACGAAACTCGTAAATCGGGTTGGGAACAGAGCTGAAGGTCTGTCCCCGGTGATCAGATAGCAATCTTGATCTCACCGTGGCGCACGAAGGGCAGCTTGACGATGCGGGCCGGCTCGCGGCGGCCACGGATGTCGACTTCACAGCGATCGCCACTGGCCGCAGCCGGAATCCGCGCCAACGCGATGGATCGGCCCAGCGTCGGCGAAAAACTGCCGCTGGTGATCTCACCCTCGCCGGCAGCGGTAAAAACCTTCTGATGTCCGCGCAACACGCCCTTGCCTTCCAGTAACAGTGCCACCAGCCGGCGCGGCGCGCCCGCCGCACGTTGCTGATCCAGCACGGCACGACCGATAAAATCACGTTCGGCCGGATCCCAGCCGATGGTCCAGGCCAGTCCGGACTCCAGTGGCGACGTCTCTTCGGTCATGTCCGATCCGTACAGATTCATGCCGGCTTCGAGCCGCAGGGTGTCGCGCGCGCCCAGACCGATCGGGCGTACACCGCGCTCAGCCAGCGCCTGCCAGAACGGTTCCGCGTCGCCGGCCGGCAGGATGATCTCGAATCCGTCTTCGCCGGTATAGCCGGTGCGGGCGACGAACCAGTCGTTGTCTTCGATATTGGGCACGGCAAAGAAGGGCTGCAGCGCCGCCGCGCTGTCGCGCAGGTTGGGTTCGAGCAGCTCCAGCACGTGATCGCGCGCGGCCGGACCCTGAACGGCGATCATGGCCAGTTCCGGCCGTTCCCGCACTCGAACGTCAAAGGCACTGGCTTGAGTCTCCAACCAGGCCATGTCCTTGTCGCGGGTGGCGGCATTGACCACCAGGCGGAAGAAATTATCGTGAATGAAGTAGACGATCAGATCGTCGATGACACCGCCGCGCTCGTTCAGCATGCAGCTGTACAGCGCCTTGCCCGGCGCCTGCAGGCGATCGACATTGTTGGCCAGAAGTGTGCGCAGAAAGGCACGGGTATCCGCACCGGACAGATCCACCACCGTCATATGCGACACGTCGAACATGCCGGCACTGGTGCGCACGGTGTTGTGTTCCTCGATCTGGGAACCATAGTTGATCGGCATTTCCCAGCCGGCAAAATCGACGATCTTGCCGCCCATGTGGACATGCTGGTCGTACAGCGGGGTATGCTGACCCATTATGACTCTCCGAAGCCTTGATTTGGGGATGCGTCCGGCCAGCAACAAAAGGCGCCAGCTGACCGCGTCAACCTGCCGCCCCTCTGTCCGCAAACCTGAGAGTTTTGCCGCGACGACACAGCGTCATGCGCAGCATGGCCCCTTCGGTGGGCCGATGAATACCGGCCGCTCTCCAGAGTCAACGTCCTGCCGCGGTCCTTTTGCCTGAGCGTTTCCGAGCGCGTTGCGCCTTCGGCGTCCCGGCACAATCAGACCGGGCCCTCTCCCACGACAGCTTTCGTTGAGGCGCCGACTATAACCGCAGCCCTGACGGAAGCCAAGCCCCGACCGGCCGGGTACAGCATCGGTCCAGTTAAGCCAATTCGAATCATCGACTTGCGGCCCGCGCAGACTCAGGACTGAGGGAAATGGTCCGTGAAGAATATTTCCTCATCGGGCAGCTGGCCACCGCGCGGCCAGACCTCCTGCGCACGTCCACCGATGGCGACAATCAGTGAAATGACGTGGTCCTTCGGCAAGCGGACGATTCGGCTCACACGCGCGAAATCGAATCCATCCATCGGGCAGGAATCATATCCCAGTGACTGTGCCGCGAGCATCAGACCCATGGCCGCCAGGCCGCAGGAGCGCATCGCCTCATCACGCTGCAGCTGGTCGTTACCGCGGTAGAATTCCTGCATCGTTGCAACCAGGCTGCTGCGCGGCGGCTCCGGCGCATGCGCCCAGTAACGTTCCGGCTGTTTTTCCCAGGCCTTCAGATCGGCGCAGAGCACGACCAGCAGCGCTGCGTCGGTCATCTGCGACTGATCCCAGGCGGCGGCGCGTATCTTTTGGCGCAGCGCGGGATCACGCACCATGACAAAGCGCCAGTTCTGCATATTGAAAGCGGTCGGTGTCAGCCGCAGGGCCGCGCACAGGCGCGCCTCATCCGCCGCACTGACGGTAACGGCGGGGTCGAAGAATTTAATGCCGCGCCGTTGTTCCAGCGCCTCAAATACATCCATCAAAGCGGATCCTCTCGTACTGTTTCTTACAGCAGCGGTCATTGATTCATTCGAACAACTGCGGACCCTGACCGGCGTCAGCGGCGGACGAGCGCATACAGTCCGGAAATCAGTGCGCGTCAGTCGGTCGAAAGTTGGCGGACTGTGTCGCGGGCTGACGCGCGAGGCGAGGCAGATCGCCATCCAATCCCATGGCGTGGCGCGCGAGCACCTGCTTGATCGGCC